>CAOKFJ010000102.1 GCA_948467695.1 uncultured Allobaculum sp.
TTTTTGATTTGCCCGAAGAGGCAGGAGGAATTGTATGAACAACGCAAAAGTACTTGTCGTTATGGGAAGCCGGTCTGATTTACCGGTTATGCAGGCTTGTCTGGATCAGCTCAAGGAACTTGGCATCCCCAGCGAAACCCGCATCCTTTCGGCACACCGCACACCGGATGCGGTTCTTGAACTCTCGCGCACAGCCGAAGAAAAAGGCATCCGCGTGATTATAGCAGCAGCCGGAGGCGCTGCCCATCTCGCCGGTGTACTCGCCAGCTCGACCACGCTGCCGATCATCGGTATTCCGATGCAGACTTCTGCACTTGGCGGAATGGATTCGCTCCTTTCCACTGTTCAGATGCCCGCAGGCGTACCGGTTGCCACAGTCGCCATCGGCAAAGCCGGCGCGAAAAACGCTGCGGTTCTGGCAGGTCAGATTCTTGCGCTTAGCGACGAGACAATGAACGCGACAATGAAGAAATTCAAACAGGACCAGAAAGAAGCGGTCCTGGCAGCATCTGTTCTGGAGGAAGAATAAACGATGAACACCCGAAGATTTATCCGCAAGAAACCGGCGTTTCAGGTAGAAAGCCGTTCTCTTGAAGACACACTGAGAAAAGATCTCAATCTGAGCGAGGATTTCCATCTTGATCAGTATGTGATCTACGACATTTTCAATGCCACCGAAGACGACCTGACTCTTCTTGAAAAACAGGTTATCGCTGAACCGGCGATCGACGAAGTGCTCTGCGAAGTCGATACAGAAGGAAAACAGACCCTGGCAATGGAATTCCTTCCCGGACAGTACGACCAGCGTGCGGACTCTGCCGAACAGTGCCTCATGCTGCTCAACAATAAAAAAGACGTTCGCATCCACTCCGGCACTCTGCTTGTCATGAGCGGACTGAAAGAGGGCGAACTGGCAGAGGTTGAAACTTACATGATCAACCCCGTAGAAGCCCGTAAAAAGAACATGGATGTCCTTGATGATTCCCAGACGGCTGAAATCCAGGACGTTCCTGTGATCGAAGGCTTCATTTCCAAATCGGAAGAAGAACTGGAAGCCATGCGCAAAGAACTCGGTCTTGCGATGTCTCTTGCCGATCTGGCTTTCGTTCAGAACTACTTCAAAAACGACGAGAAACGCGATCCGTCCATGACCGAAATCCGCGTACTCGATACCTACTGGTCCGATCACTGCCGCCACACCACATTCGAAACCGTGCTGCACGATGTTCAGTTTAACGATGAAACATTCGCCAGCCAGATCGAAGAAGCATGGCAGATGTATCTGAACCTGCGCAAAGAAAACGGACGCGAAGCCAAACCCGTTACGCTCATGGATCTGGCTACCATCGCCGGACGCACACTGCGCAGACGCGGAAAACTCGATGATCAGGAAGTCAGCGATGAAATCAACGCCTGCTCCATCGAAATCGAAGTTGACGTCAACGGCGAAAAAGAACCCTGGCTGCTGATGTTCAAAAACGAAACACACAACCACCCGACAGAAATCGAACCGTTCGGCGGCGCGAGCACCTGCATCGGCGGCGCGATCCGCGACCCGCTGTCCGGACGCTCCTATGTCTATCAGGCAATGCGCATCACCGGCGCCGGCGATATTACCGCACCGCTGAGCGAAACACTTGAACACAAACTTCCTCAGTCCAAGATCTCCAAAACCGCTGCCCGCGGCTATTCCTCCTATGGAAACCAGATCGGTCTGGCAACAACCTATGTTGAAGAACTCTTTGACGAAGGCTATACCGCTAAGCGCATGGAAGTCGGCGGCGTAGTCGGCGCTGCTCCCAAAAACCATGTCAAACGCGAAAAACCGGAAGCTGGCGATGTCATCATCTACATCGGCGGCGCGACCGGACGCGATGGTATCGGCGGTGCAACCGGTTCGTCCAAAGAACACAACGACCAGTCCCTCGATACATGCTCTTCTGAAGTGCAGAAGGGCAATGCGCTGATGGAGCGCAAACTGCAGAGACTGTTCCGCAACCCCGATGCGACTCGCCTGATCAAAAAGGCAAACGACTTCGGTGCCGGCGGTGTATCCGTTGCAGTCGGCGAACTTGCCGACGGTCTGGATATCGACCTCGATACCGTACCCGTTAAATACGCTGGTCTTGATGGAACCGAACTCGCGATTTCCGAAAGCCAGGAGCGTATGGCTGTGTGCATCGCTGCCGAAGATAAAGAAGCGTTCCTTAAAGAATGCGAAAAAGAAAACCTCGCGGCTGTTCAGGTCGCTACCGTTACCGACCGCAACCGTCTGGTGATGAACTGGAGAGGACAGACCATCGTTGATCTCGACCGCTCCTTCCTCGATACAAACGGTGTCCGTCAGAACGTTGATGTGCACATCAACAGCGGCGAAGCTGCATGCAATCCTTTCGAAACAAAAGAAGCAGAACTCGATGCTGTTCTTGCTTCCGCAAATACTGCCGACCAGAGAGGCCTGAGCGAAATGTTCGATGCCTCCATCGGAAAGAGCACTGTTCTGATGCCTTTTGGCGGAAAAACACAGCACACTCCAGAAATCGGATCGGTTCAGAAACTGCCGGTTCTCGGATTCACCAAAACCTGCTCGGCAATGACCTATGGCTTTGATCCGAAGCTTTCCCGCTTCTCTCCGTGGCTTGGCGCGCAGTACTCCGTTGTTGAAGCGCTCGCCCGTCTTGCCGCTCTTGGCTTCGATCCTCTGACAGCTCGTCTATCCAACCAGGAATACTTCGAACGCCTCGGTTTCGATCCCGATAAATGGGGCTATCCTCTGCAGGCGCTGCTTGGTCTGCTCAAAGCCGAAATGGAATTCGAAACACCCGCAATCGGCGGTAAAGACTCCATGTCCGGAACATTCAACGACATCCACGTTCCGCCCACGCTGATCACATTCGCAGTGGCAACGACCGATACAGACAATGTCATTTCCTCCGCTTTCAAAGGCGCAGGACATCCTGTATACCTGCTCAAGCACACACCCAAAGCTGACCACAGCCCCAACTACGATGAGCTCAAGAAAAACTTCGCGGCTCTGATGGAAGAAAACGGCAAAGGCAATATCCTTGCCGCACGTACTGTTAAAGACGGCGGAATCGGTGCTGCGCTTGCCATCATGGCATTCGGTAATGAAATCGGCGTCAAAGCCGATGCAGACGATCTGTTCGGTTTTGGCATCGGTTCGATCATTGTCGAAACTGATCACGAAATCGAAGGCGGAAACTGGGTACGTCTTGGCGAAACTACAGAAAACAAAGAACTCGTTCTCAACGGCAAAGCCGAATCCCTTGCGGATGCATACGCTGCATGGACATCCCGCTACAGCGCGCTCTATCCGATGGAAATGGCCGATATCGAAGAAACAAGCGAGATCAAAGCCGCTGATGTGCCTGTATACCAGGCTTCCAAACGCTACTCCAAAGTGCGCGTGGAAAAACCGCTCGTGGTTATTCCTGTATTCCCCGGACAGAACTGCGAATTCGACACAGGCGCTCAGTTCAAACGCGCCGGCGCTGAAGTGCAGACCATCGTCTTCAACAACCTCGACGTTGACCACATCAACGAATCGATCGATACACTCGCCAGCGCAATTCGCAAAGCGCAGATCTTCATGGTTGTCGGCGGCTTCTCCCTTGCCGATGAACCGGACGGATCCGGCAAATTCATCGTTTCCGTTCTGCGCAACGAAAAGATCAAAGCCGCTCTTGACGAAATGCGCGCTAACGAGGGTCTGATCCTCGGTATCTGCAACGGCTTCCAGGCTCTTGTTAAATCCGGTCTGCTGCCCTTTGGCGATCTGAACAAAGACGGCGAAGAACTCGCTACTCTGTTCCGCAACGACATCAACCGTCATATCTCCCGCGTTGCCCGCACTCGCGTGACATCTACCAACTCCCCATGGCTCCAGAACTTCACCGCCGGTGAAAGCTTCTCCATCGTTCTTTCCCATGGCGAAGGCAAATTCATGGCAGATCCCGCTCTGCTTGAAAGCCTCGTCAAGAACAACCAGATCGCTACACAGTACGTGGATGAAGAAGGCAATCCTTCCATGAAAGGCGTCGACAACCTCAACGGTTCGATGCTTGCTATCGAAGGCATCCTCTCTGAAGACGGCATGATCTTCGGTAAAATGGGTCACTCCGAACGTTACGAAGACGGCCTGTTCCAGAACATCTCCGGAAACAGAAACCAGAACATCTTCGAAAACGGCGTTCGCTTCTTCACTCACGAAGGCGAGTAATCCGCATATAAATATAAGGAAGAAAACTTCCTGCCTGGCAGCGCCTGAGCGCTGCGCATACTCAGACAACCCGATGCCCGCATGCACCACCGCCTCCAAAAATGAGGATGGTGCATGCGCAGGGCATCTCTGGCGCTTTGCGCATAGATAGAAAAGATTAATCACGAAAGGAAATTTGATTATGGCTGATCAATACAAAGAAGCCGGCGTCGATCTCGAAGCCGGTTACGACAGCGTGCGTCGCATCAAATCTCATGTTGCCCGCACAAAAGTTGAAGGCGCTATGGACTCCATCGGCGCGTTCGGCGGAATGTTCGACCTCAAAGCCGCAGGCTTTAAAGACCCCGTTCTCGTATCGGGAACAGATGGTGTCGGAACAAAACTGATGATGGCATTTGCCATGGACAAACATGACACCATCGGTATCGATGCTGTAGCCATGTGCGTAAACGACGTTCTCGTTCAGCAGGCTGCTCCGCTGTTCTTCCTCGACTACATTGCTGTAGGAAAGAACCACCCCGAAGTTATCGAACAGATCGTTAAAGGCGTAGCCGACGGCTGCGTACTGAGCGACTGCGCGCTGATCGGCGGCGAAACCGCTGAAATGCCCGATATGTACGACATTCACCACTACGACCTTGCAGGTTTCTGCGTAGGTGCAGTAGACCGGGAAAACCTTCTGACCAACACCAGCGTAAAAGCCGGCGATGTTCTCATCGGTCTGCCTTCTTCCGGTGTGCACTCCAACGGTTTCTCTCTCGTGCGCAAGGTTCTCTTCAAAGACAACCACCTCGATCCGCATGAAACATTCGAAGAACTCGGCGGCAAGAAACTCGGCGAAGTTCTTCTTGAACCGACAGTTATCTACGTTCGTCCGGTTAAAGCCCTCTTTGGCAAAGCCAACCTGCACGGCATGGCTCACATCACCGGCGGCGGATTCTACGAAAACGTTCCGAGAATGCTCCCCGAAGGACTGGGCGTATCCATCAACCTCGACAGTTTCCCGAGACCTGCAATCTTCGACTTCATCGCTAAACGTTCTTCCATTACCGAACAGGAACTCTACAACGTATTCAACATGGGTATCGGCTTCATGATCGCCGCAGATGCCAACGAAGTTGAAAAAATCCAGACGATCCTGGCTGAAAACGGACAGAAGAGCTATGTCATCGGTGAAGTAACAAACTCCGGAAAGGTAGAACTCCATCGATGAACGCCGTCGTGTTCGCTTCGGGTTCGGGAACGAACTTTGAAGCGCTGATGGAAGCGCAAAGAGACGGTCTGCTGAACGTGGACATCAAAGCGCTTTTCTGCGACAAGCCCGGCGTGAAAGTATTCGAACGCGCCGAACGCTGGAACATTCCTTCGACATGGAATGCGAAGACAAAGCCGACTACGAAGAAAAAATTCTCGAGTGGATCAAGCCGTTCAACCCCGACATGATCATCCTCTCGGGCTATATGAAAATCGTCTCCAAAACGCTTCTCAATGCGTATGAAGGACGAATCGTCAATCTTCACCCCGCACTGCTTCCAAACTTTCCCGGCGCCCACGCCATTGCCGATGCCTTCAATGCAGGCGTTGATACAACCGGCGTCACGGTGCATTTCATCGATTCCGGTGTCGACACCGGTCCGGTGATTCTGCAAAGCGAAGTCAAAGTCGATCCCAACTGGTCGCTTGACGAGCTGGAAAGCGCGGTGCACGCCGAAGAGTACAGAACGTTCTACAAAGGCGTAAACAAAGCGGCAGAGATTCTTTCCAGAAACGAAAACCTTTAAATGCAGGACAGGGGAAATCCCCCTCCCTGATGCAAACGGCACATACATACTGCCGTACACTCTTTTTGCTTATACGATGCGGCATGACTTGTCGTGCTGCTACATGCATATATCGATAAATAAAGGAGAAAAAAGATGAAACGAGCACTGATCAGCGTTTCCGACAAAACCGGACTTACCGATTTTGCCGCCGGCCTGCGCGATGCGGGCTATGAAATCATTTCCACTGGCGGTACACGCCGCGCTCTGGAAAATGCGGGAATCGAAACCATTTCGATCTCCGATGTAACCGGCTTTCCTGAAATCATGGACGGCCGCGTAAAAACTCTTCACCCCAATGTTCACGGTGCACTGCTTTGCGTTCGCGACAACCCCGAACACGTTAAAGCAATCCGCGACCTCGGCATCCAGGACATCGATCTGGTATGCGTGAACCTGTACCCCTTCAAAGAGACTGTACAGAAAGAGGGCGTAAGCCACGAAGAGATCATCGAAAACATCGATATCGGAGGCCCGAGCATGCTGCGTTCCGCTTCCAAAAACTATCGCTACATCCCCGTTCTGTGCGATCCTGCAGACTACGAAAACGTTCTCGAACAGATCCGCACCAACGGCGAAACCGATCTCGAAACACGCGAACGTCTCGCTGCCAACGTGTTCCGTCACACAGCACGCTACGATGCGATGATCGCTGACTATCTGACAAAGAAAACCGGC
>CAOKFJ010000103.1 GCA_948467695.1 uncultured Allobaculum sp.
ATATCGCCGGCGTTCATCGACTGTTTTCGCAGCATCGACAGAATTTCGCGGCGCACCGGATCCGAAACGGCTTTAAGTGTATCGGTAAGGGGCATGTTTTTTCCTTTCCGCACGAATGTGCAAACAGGAAGAATGCGGAAGAGACGTTCTTCCGGTGTCTTCCTGTGAAGTTCTTACATTTAACATTTAACAAAAATGTTAAATGTATTGCAAGTCTGTCTATACAAAGTGACTGAGATGTTGCCTGCCGGAATGAATAAACAAAAAGACCCGGAATCAATAGATTCCGGGTTTGTGTTCAAATGGTGCGGATGACAGGACTCGAACCTGCACGCGTAAGCACTAGATCCTAAGTCTAGCGTGTCTGCCAGTTTCACCACATCCGCATGTTCCATAATTTAAACATGCGAGAGGGATAAAATCAACAGACAGTCCCCACTTTGAAAAATCAATCTATATTTGCATGAGAATGCGCGCAGTGATCGAATCGGTCAGTTGTGATCAGTGAAGAACGGCGGGGGAAAGCCATTCGTCAAGCTGTTCCTGAAGATAGGCTTCGAGTTTTTTGACAAATTCAGGAGGGAGATCATCGCCCGGCAGTTCGGTAATGTCTTCATTGACAATCCGATCCATCCCGTCGGGGACATCGGGAAGGTTCGAATACTGTACGACCTGGATTTTCGAGTGCGAGAATGATTTTTCTGTCGGGTCCTGCATGGAAAACAGAAGGTCGAGAATGGGTTTGGCGATGGATTCGATCAGTTCCTGTTCCTGAAGTTCTTCATTGAGATCCATATGCGATTCGCTCCTTTCTTTTTTGTGTCTCTGCCTGCATAAGCTGCAGCAAGCATGCCGTAAGTAAAGCTGGAAAATGGCTGGAGTTGTCCTGCTGTATCGTTTCTGAAGACAATGTCCAGTACAGTGCACGAAAATGTGCCGTTTGTTCAAGACAATTATAAAGAGGATAAAAATGGCTCGCAACAGGTCATGAAATCAGTTTTCTGTTCGTGAAAAGAAAGCGAACCGTTCACTTTTATTGCACAGCGTGTGCCGAAATTTCTGCTTGAATAACGTTGTATAGTTATGCGCGAAGCAATAAAAGAAATGGATTCTGCGCGCGTTTTGTGAAAGAATACTTGTTCGTATCCTGTATGCGTTTCAGGATGCAGAAAAAGCGAATTCTATCTTGTTTATGGGCATATTGCTCATGCATAAAGCGCATGCACGGTGTGCGCCGAATGGTTTGTCCTATAAACACGAACACAATTTGTTAGAATGAAGCAGACAGGAGGTTCTTCGATGTCAGATCTCAAAGATAATCGCGAAAGCAAAGAAACCGGCGCCAAGCCGTCTTCCGTGAATGAACTGAATGAAATTGATGATTTTACACAGAAACTGCTCGACAAGCAGACTGAATATTTACTGTTTCCCGATCTCGATGAAGAAGATGTAACCACATCGTCTCTCGAGGGCTCGATGTCGCTTGATCAGCGTAAAAAAGCCGAGGAAACCATGCTCAATGCGCTTGATCAGATGCGCCGCGAACGCGGACAGATGCCGATCAGCGAAGAAGAAAAACAATACAGCGTCAGAAGCGCTTCAACCAGATCCGCGTCGAAAAAAGGCGTTTCCAGCCGCATGCACTGGAACAAAGTGGATCGAAAGGAAAAAGACACTTCCGTAGCTCCAGGACGCTATGAAATCAGCGAAGAGCCCGCAAGCGTTCGTTCTGCCGCGCCAGTCCATGATGATCGTCCTTTCTACAAAAAGACAAATTTCAAGATTGCTCTTGTGCTCATTCTGATTGCCGGTGTTCTTTTTGGCGCCTATGCATGGAAAGTCACTGTATATGATCCGGCACATATCGCATCCACAACGCAGGAAGATTCCTACAAGCGTCTGGTGAACTACGCGGATGAATTTTCGATGATGTCCGATGCGCAGAAGCGAAACCTCGTCAACCTTGAAGCGGATTACAACAGCCTGCCTCAGGCGAAGAAAACGGAGATCAACGAGTATTTCAAAAATCCCAAGCATACAGGAAAAGAATTCATGGAACTGCTTGCGGAGATGAAACAGAATACGCTTGTCACCGACAACCCTGCCTTCAATGATCTGCTCAGCTTTGCGCAGGGCTTCAACTCTGCTTCCGAAGATGTGCGCAAGGAGATTCTCACTCGCATCGATGCCTACAACGCGCTCGATGAAGAAGCGCGCAAGCAGGTCGACGAAGCGATGCAGCAGACCACAGGCAAAACGTTTGTTCAGGTGTATGAGGAGTACAAAAACGCCGAACAGAATGATCAGAGCGGCGATCCCAACGCTGATTCGAACACAGCGCCCATTGACGATCCGCAGAATGCGGCACTTCAGGCAGAACTCGATCAGCTGATTGCCGATCGTGATGTCTATGCGGGCTTCCTTGCTGAAGAAGGTCTGGAAAGCGACGAAGTTCTGGCACAGTACGATGCCCAGATTGCGGCGATTCAGGCACAGCTTGGTCAGTAGTTTCAACTCTGATGTATTGAAGATCAACGTCCGGCGAATGTCCGGGCGTTTTTATATGATGGAGATTGCGCTCATTACGCATGAAAAAGCGCGCTTTTTCTTTACCTTCGCTCTGTCTGTGCTAGAATAACAGAGCGCCGACGTAGCACAGTTGGTAGTGCAACGCACTCGTAACGCGTAGGTCGTAGGTTCAAGTCCTATCGTCGGCACCATTTGAAAAGACACACAGTTCAAAGATGAAATCTCATCGGGGACTGTGTTTTTTTATGCGTGATCGCCTGTTTTTCGAGGAAATTTTGCCCGTCACACTCGTTTTCTGCGTATTACAGAGTATGAGCACAATGAAAAAGATCATCGCTGCCGCATTGGTGTCGGCAGCCGCGCTGATGCCGGTGCATCTTTGCGCAAATCAATCCCCGAATAAAAATCAGGCAGCAGAACAGTTCACGACACAAAAAAGCAAACCGAAAAGCAGCGCTCCAGCAAAGAAACAGACCGGATATGACTCTCCTACTGACGAGCTGGATCGGTTTCGCAGCGCGCTTTTGCAGCGCATCGTTCGCGTGAATGAAGCCCTGCGCAATACGAATTCGCATATCGATGGCGCAAATCCGGACTCTCGCCAAGTAAGTGAAAACGGTTTTTTTGGCGAAAAAGAGCGCAGCGCACAGGCAAACGGAGCAAAGAAGCGTGCGGCAAGACTGCGTCTGCAGGCTTTTGAACTGGAGTGGATCCGGGCAGTTCTTATTTCGCTCGATGAATGCGCGAAGAACAGGCAGCAGGACAATGCGCTCTATGATCAGTCAAAGAAGCCGGAAGCAGACAAGGCTCCTGCAGCTGTTCTCAAACAGATACCCGAACAGATTTCACCGCTCCCCAAAGGAGCGCCCGGTCGATCGAAGAAATCATCGAACGCGGATTCCGGATTTGGAAGAGGCTGCCCGGCGTACGACTATGACGAGATCGAAGAATTTGAATCGAGCACAAAAACGCTGCTTATGCCTGTCAAAGGCATTGTCTCCGCCGGGACATGGGCATATCCTTCGGGCGATCTGCATCTAGGTATGGATATCGCTTCGTCCATGTATACCGATGTCATGGCTCCCGCTGATGGCGTAATTGTCTATGCGAGCGCGCCGACAGGCGATGGAGGCGGCTATCTTGGCAACTGGATTGGCTGGCCATACGGCGGGGGAAACACGATCGCGATGATCGGCATCGCGGATGGAAAGCTGTACGGTATCACGTTCTGTCATCTTTCAAGCCGTCTGCAGGTTCGGGCCGGTCAGCAGGTGCGTCAGGGACAGGTTGTTGCGAAAAGCGGCAATACTGGCAACTCCACCGGACCGCATACGCATGTCGAGCTTTTCCGGCTTAAAGCTGATTTTGAGCAGGCGGCGGCGTATTTTTCCAGAACTGCCGATTTCTCCTTTGGTACGGGCTGGAATGCGCCGGGAACATGCAGCGAGTATGCGTGCCGCGTGCGGCCGGAAAAGCATCTGCAAAAGTGATTGTGTAATCAGGCTATAGAATATGAATACAGACGGAATGTTTTTTCTGTACATCTGGAGCCTGATTGTTTCGCTCTTGCCGCAAAAGGCGAGAGGACAATGAAAGGAAGAAGAACACAAGTATGGATGAATTGTACGAAAAGCGGATGCGCGATCTGCTTGGCGACGAGTTCGATGCGTATGTCGACAGCATGCAGGTGGAACTGTATCAGGGACTTCGCATTTCACCGCGAAAGCAGTCTGTTGACAGAACAAGAGAACAGCTGCCGTTTTTAGGCAGACCTTCGCCCTTTGCGGCGAACACCTGGTATGTCGGCGGAAAACTAGGACTTCATCCCGCGCATGTTCAGGGACTGTTTTATCTGCAGGAGCCATCAGCATCGAGCGCAGTGAGCGTTCTTGATGTGCAGCCATCGGATACCGTTCTCGATCTTTGCGCCGCTCCCGGATCGAAAAGCACGCAGATCGCGGATGCGATCGAAGACGGGTTTCTTCTCAGCAATGAAATTGATCCCAAACGCGCGCAGATTCTTGTATCGAACGTGGAGCGCATGGGTGTCGAAAACTTCATGGTGACAAACATGGACAGTCCGACATTATGCAGACAAGTGGAAGGCATGTTCGACCGCGTACTCGTCGATGCGCCCTGTTCGGGTGAAGGCATGATGAAAAAGCATGAAGCCGCGCTTGCCGGCTGGTCGTACGACAATGTGCTTCTGTGCGCCGCAAGACAGAAAGACATTCTCAAAGAAGCCTGGAAAGCGCTCAAACCCGGCGGAACAATGGTCTACTCGACGTGTACATATGCGCCGGAGGAAAACGAAGCCAATATCGCCTGGCTGCTTGATCAGTTCGAGGATGCGATTCTCGATCCGATCGACGTGCCCTGGGGACGCAGCGGATTTGCGATCGGCGGTCTGGATGAAAACCAAGCGCGCGCTGTTCGCCGCATTTTTCCGATGGATGGCGGGGAAGGACACTTCATCGCCCGTCTGAAAAAGAGCGAGAACGCTTCGTGCGCAAAAGCGCGCGCAGCCTGGAGCGATGGCGTCAAGATTCCCGCTCAGGCGCAGGCCTTCCTGGAGGAGCAGCTCGACGAAGACGACAGCCAGACGATCGGCTATCGCTTCTACGAAACAAGCGAGCGCAAAGACGGCACGCTAGTTTGCGGAATGAATCATCCTTTTCTGGTTTTGAAAAAAGGAAAGGTTCTTCGTCAGGGCGTGCAGGTCGGCACACTGGTGAAAAAGCGTTTTGAACCTGCTTATGCGTTTTATCTCTCGCGCACAGCAGCGCACTATTCAAAAACGCGCACCGAAACGACGCTTGAGCAGATGAACGCCTACTTCCATGGCGAACAGCTTGGAATCAGCGCGCCCTCCGGCTATAGAGCGCTGTGCTACAAAGATATTCCGTATGGCTTTGGCAAAAGTTCATCCGGGCGCATCACCAACAAGCTGCCCAAAGGACTTCGCCTGCTGATGCATTCAAAAATTCGAGAAATTGAGGTTGATGGTCATGAATCAGAATGAAACTAAACGCTCCACGATGCATGACACTTCCAGTCCGCATGTGATTGAAAGTGAACTGCTCGAACAGGAGCTTGTCGTGCCCGAAGGGGCAAAACGGCTTGAACCGAAGGATCGCAAGCCGGCGCACGAAGACAAGTCGAAGAAAAAGCTGCTGCGCAAACCGACACCGCACACGCTGTACCAGTACTTTCTGCTGATCGCCGGAAGCATCCTGTTCGCGTTTGGTGTAACGATGTTTATTTCGCCGTGGAAATTCAACACGGGCGGTCTGATCGGTATCTCGCAGATCGCTTCGATGATGATTCTCGACAACAACAATCTTGCCGGTCTGTTCAACACGCTTCTCAACGTGCCGCTGTTCATTCTGGCGTGGAGATCGCTGAGCAAGACATTCCTTGCCAAGACGATCATTTCCATTCTGGTTCAGTCGACGCTGCTGTCCTTTCTTCCCGTACCTACAGTGCCGATCTTCGCTGATCCGCTGACCAACGTTGTGTTCGGCGCGATTCTCGGCGGTCTTGGCATCGGTCTGTGCCTGCAGTCCGCGGGCAGTGCCGGCGGTCTGGACATCCTGGGCGTGTATTATTCCATTACAAAACCGGGCTTCAGTGTCGGCAAGATCTCGTACATTTTCAACGCTTTTGTCGAACTGTTCGCGGTTTATGTCTATGGTCTGGAGAACGCGCTCTACTCGACGCTGTTCATTCTGATCATGTATTTTGTCAGCGACCGCGTTCATCTGCAGAACATCTCGATGGCGGGCGTCATCATCACCAACAATCCTGAAGTCAAATATGTTCTGCTCGATAAGATCCACCGTGGTGTTACCTGGTGGCATGGAAAAGGCGCCTATACCGGCGATGACAAAGAAATTCTTCTTTGTATCATGAACCGCTACGAAGTCCGCTACGTGAAAAAACTGATTCACGAACACGACCCGAAAGCGTTCTTCCTGCTGACCAAGACAAAAGCGACACTTGGCAACTTTGAACGACGCTTGATGGAGTAGTCTTTCAAGCGCTGCGTGCGTCAAAATGCACAAGAGGTAGCGAATTAAATGACTTTTTATCGTTTTTGACAAATTTGCACTAAACGATAAAGACAATATATGAAAGCGGATAAACTAAACAATAGAGAATCAGCGGCGGGGGTGCCGCTTGATTTCGAGAGAAGATCCGAAA
>CAOKFJ010000104.1 GCA_948467695.1 uncultured Allobaculum sp.
ACGCGGAATTGTGGCCAGCGGAGGCACGATGAAAATCGCCGGGCTTGCCGAGCAGATCGCAACGCTCGCCGACTGCCCGGTCTATGTCACCGATGATCCCGACCGCACCGTTGCGCGCGGGCTTGAAGCTCTTCTCGAAACAATTTCCATTTAGGGACGCTGATGTTTGCCATATTTGCGATGGAAAAAGTGAAAAACGGCGGACATCTGCGATACATAAACTGTCTCTGAACTTTTCAATTGCAAAGATCGACAGAATTGCATATATTGAAAGCTAGCTATTTATACCTTTCTTGGAAAAATGAGCAAAAAAATACGAAATACACGAAATATACAGAAGTCTAGAAAACTACAGGAGGAACAGGAGCATACATGGCTAAACAGGACATGATCGAACTCGATGGCTTGGTAACGGATACACTTCCAAACGCCGCTTTTAAAGTAAAACTGGAAAACGGACATGAGATTCTTGCCCACGTTTCCGGAAAAATTCGTCTGCATCATATTCGAATTCTTCCCGGCGACAGAGTAAGAGTCGACATTTCTCCGTACGACCTGACTCGCGGTCGGATTACATTCCGCTACAAATAAGCAAAAAGCAGCACGTTTTCCATTCAGGGAAAACAATCAGTCAACACTCCGTCCCTTTGCGGGGATGGAACAAGGAGGTTAACCATGGAAGTTTTTACCCGGGCAGCGTTCAATCAGCTTCCTGACGGCACAGATACTCGCGCCTCGTTCACATTCGAACCGCTGGCACGCGGATTCGGCACAACAATCGGCAATGCAATCTGCAGAACCCTGCTGGCCGATCTTCCCGGCACAGCCGTAATCGGTCTGAAAATCGCCGGCGTCGATGCCGATGCGCATTCCGTTGAAGGCATTGAAGAAGACCTCGTTCGTCTTAAACTCAATGCCAAAGCGCTTCAGATCGAAACCGATGACGATGGCGTAAACGTTCTCCATATTCATAAAACCGGTCCCTGCACAGTTACCGCGGCTGATCTTTACGGCAGCGAAACAGCAAGCGCAGCGGATGAAGAACAGGTTATCTGCAACGTTAAGGAAAACGCTACACTCGATATGGATGTGTTTGTGGCAACCGGTACCGGCTACCGCACAGCCGATGCAATCAAACGTGAATTCGGAAACGATCTTCCCGAAGGAACCATCTGCATCGCTACAACATTCACACCCATCAAATCCGCTGAATATCTTTCCGAGCCTACACTGCTTGGACACGATACAAAGTACGACAAAGTAACCTTTGATATTCATACAGACGGCAGCATCACACCGATCGCCGCTGTTACCGAAGCAGCGCGCATGGTTATCGAATCGCTCGATATCATCGTGCCGTTCGCCGATATGAGTCTTGAAGAAAGCTTTACCGTTCAGCAGCCGGTCGCAGAGGAAAATGTAAAATCTTCGTCGATGATGATCGAAGATCTCGAACTTTCCGTTCGTTCCTACAACTGCCTCAAACGCGCCGGTATCCAGACTGTCGAAGAGCTGCAGCAGAAGACAGAAGACGAGATGATGCATGTCAAAAACCTTGGCAAGAAATCTCTTCAGGAAGTCAAAGAGCGTCTCGAATCGATGGGTCTTGGATTCAAGCAGTTCGACTAATTCACACGATTATGATCACTCAGGAGTCTGTTTGCGCAGGCTCCTTTTTAATATACCCAGGCTTGATCGAGCACTTTGCTTGCCTCTAAGTGAAATGTCGTAAAAAATCAAAAAAGTAAAAATACCTATAGGTAAATGCGAGAAATTTGTATATGATCTCATAAAAGATGGGGAAAGAGGGATATTTATGTTGATTGAATTTACTTTTTCGAACTTCAAATCTTTTAAAAATGAGGTCACTCTCGACATGTCCGCTTCAAAGATAACAGAATTGCCTCATCACGTTCGAAAGGTGGGCAAAGAGTCGATACTCCCGGTTGCAGCTATCTATGGCGCGAACGCAAGTGGAAAGTCCAATGTGTTTCAGGCTTTTTATTTTATGAGTCGTTTTGTCGCACGCTCTTTCGAATTTGGCGGAGACAATCCTAAGGATAGAAAGAATCGAGTATCTGTGAAGCCTTTTCTTTTTGATCGTGATTCCCGTAACCTTCCTTCAACTTTTGAGGTTCTATTTATCATCGATGAAGGAAAAAGAGCTGTGACGTATCAATATGGCTTTTCGATCATCGAGAATCAAATTGAGGAAGAATGGTTGTTTTCTAAGGCGAAAACATCGAAAGACTATAAAGAGATCTTTTATCGTGAAGGGAATCATCTTCAGGCAGAGCACTTGAATAAGAAGAGTGCTGAATTGTTAAATGCTGCAATTACGTCAGAAACGTTGATTGTATCTCTGGGAGCCAGACTCAAAATCAAGGAGCTCGCTCTGGTCAGGGACTGGTTCATGGATAATGAAATAATTGATTTTGGGAATCCTGCAGAAAATTTTTATCGATCTTTCGTTCTTCCAGAAAGATTTGTTTCGCAAAAATCTGCGCAGGACGAGATGGTGGATTACATCGGCTTCTTCGACGATTCTATTACCGGATTTCACCTCGAAAATATTCCTAATGTAGAGAATCCTGATGATGAAGACTATTCACTGGAGAGCCAGCATAAGAGACGAGGTACTGATGAGAATGTGTTGATTCCGTTTAGTGAAGAATCAAGCGGTACGCAAAAAATGTTTTGCCTGTATCATCCGATGAGAGCTGCACTGAATAAAGGGAGCGTTTTTCTGGTCGATGAATTAAATGCCCGTCTGCATCCTTTGCTGATGCGCAATTTGATATTGACGTTCACGAATGAGGAAACCAATCCGCATAATGCTCAATTGATTTTCACAACTCACGATGTTTTCCAATTCTCAAACGAAATGCTGCGGCGTGATGAAATATGGATAACCGAGAAAGATAAAGAAGAAAGTTCTTCGCTCTATTCAGTATCGGAATTTAAAACATCTGATGGTCGTAAAACGAGAAAAGGCGAAGCCTTGGCACGCCACTATTTAACAGGTGAGTATGGTGGTGTTCCGAATGTATCTTCAATCAGAATCATTTCAGGAGAAAATTCACATGAGCGGTAAAAAAAGAGTGCCTGGAAGAAGAGGGAAGAAGAGCGATAAAGTTGAAACACGCAACATGCTCTTGGGGAGGTATCTGATCGTGACTGATGCTGAAGAGACCGAGCCGAATTATTTTATTGGATTTAGAGAAAGTCTCTCAGAAGAAGAGCGCAAAAGAATCAGCATTCGCGTGAAGAGCTCAAAGGACACCAAGTCCTTGCTTGCTACCGCCCAAAACTTTAGCTCTAAAGAAGCGCAATACAGCAGCACCTGGATTGTTTTTGATCGAGATGAAGTGAAGAATTTTGATGAGATCATCATTCAAGCATTAAATCAAAACATTAATGTGGCTTGGTCAAATCCATGTTTTGAAATCTGGTTCCACGCATATTTTGGAAGAACACCTCTATATGACAATTCTCAACAGTGCTGGAAGGATTTTTACTCGTTATTGAGTAAAAAGAGCGGAAAAGACTGTGGAAAGAATCAAAAGAACATCTTTCAACGGCTCGAACAGCACGGCGACCTGCGAAAGGCTATAGCGACTGCCAAGAAACGGCACTTGCAATTAAAGAAAGAGGGAGCCAGGCCGTCTGAATCGAATTCCGTCACAAACGTGTACGAGCTGATTGAGGATATTCTGGATGCAGCAGAAATGGTTAAGGCTGGATAAGAATTCGAAGATTGGAGTCTGTGGATACAGGCTCCTTTTTACTTTGGTTTCTGATTTCTATGTTTTCGGGCATGCCAAAAGGCATTAGTCGAATGTCCAATTAGAATGGAACAGATCGGGCGCGGTGTCTGCAAATGGTGATACGGACAACCGGAACGCAATCTTTCTGATTTGAGTTTTATGAAAATATAACAAAATGCGGATTGATCAGATAATCGATCTCCGCTATCATGTTTCTATCGAAATGAAAGAAAATGAATTACCTTGTAAGCATTGATGAGTCATTTTTCAAAAACGTTTCGCATCATCTAAACAGGAGATGCGCCTGCATCCCTTCGAATAGAATCCATAAAAAGAAAGTGAGGAAAACGAAATATGGCAAAAGATTATTTCAAAGACTGCAAAGCAATCATCAACACCATTCTGGACAACATGAAACGTACAGACCAGTTCGATGATTCCAAGTACTACACAATCGACATCCTCAACATGGATGGAGAAACCGCAAAAGTAATGGTTTGCGATGATTACAAATATCTGGCTAAAGAAGAAGGCGCCTGGATTGAAGTGCCTGAAACCCAAGCCGTACAGAACGCATAAGCCTCCGCTCATTGCACAAAACAGCCCGAAGTTCATATCGATTCAAGATACGAACTTCGGGCTTTGTTTTATCTGCGCATCAGGACAAGCGCGATATGTTTTGAAAACTGATCAGCCGCACTCTGCATACACCACTCTGCATTCAGTCGGCGCTCTCAAGCGTGCGCATGCCGTAGCGGAAGTAGAGCACATGTCCGATCCAGACAAGAAGAAGGATAAAGCGCGCAACGGGAACACGCGACATCATGAGATAGCCGATCGCCATAACAATGGTGATACTGGAAAGCACTCTGCGTTTGGCGCGTTTTGTCATGGCGCGCTGTTCGACCCAGTCTTTTGCGTTTTCCTTATACAGTCTGGAATTGATAAATCGGGTATGAAGTTTCTCGCTGCTTCGCGCAAAGCCGAAAGCAGCCATCAGCACGAAAGGAAAAGCGGGAATGAGCGGAAGAATGACGCCGATGATGGCAAGGATGACGCCAAGAAAGCCGATGCAAAGAAAAAGAGGTTTCTCGATGGTTGCCTGGTGGTCGAGCCAGACGTGGCGAAGCGCCATGATGGGGTGAGTAAAGAGCATGCGCCAGCCGGAATAGCGCATCACTTTGCGGATCATTTCGCGTTCTTCAGGTTTGTAGCAGTGGACTTTGCACTGGGAGCAGAATGTTTTCGTTTCCATGAACGGACATTTGGAGATACGCATGGCAGCGTACGCGCGAAGCTTTTCGCGCTCTTCGGGGTTCGGATGCTTTTTATAGTAAAGGTCGATCATTTCAAGAACGACACGTGTTTCAAATTCGCGTTTATGTTCCGGGCGCATACAGTTCCTCCATTTTGATGATTGAATCCGCAAACGAAAGAGAGCCTTTGCGGTGGCTGACAAGAATGACGGTTTTGTCTTTCGCTTCTGTGTGAAGCGCGCGAAGGATTGCGCCTTTATTGAGAGAGTCGAGGTTGCTGGTGGGCTCATCGAGAAGCATCATCGGCGCATTGTGCAGAAAGGCGCGCGCAAGACCGAGTCGCTGTCTTTCTCCAGAAGAAAGCAGGCTTGCCTGCGCTCCGATCCGGGTATCCAGTCCATCAGGCAGCGAGTCGACCCATTCAAGCAGATTCGCTTTGCGCAGGGCATCACGAATCTGTGTCTCATCGGCATGCGGGCACACCATCAGCAGGTTGTCGCGAATGGTACCGGAAAAGAGCACGGTGTCCTGCAGCACAGCGGACTGGCTGTTTTGAAGATGCGCGGATTCCATAAGACTCAGATTCTGTCCCTGCATGATGACTTCGCCGCGATCGGGATCAAAGAAACGCATCAGAAGACGAAGGAGCGTTGATTTTCCGCAGCCGCTTTTTCCTTCGATGCCGGTGATTTTTCCAGATTGAAAAGAGAGGCTGAGATTGGAAAGAACATTGTGACTGCCATAGCCGAAAGAGAGATTTTTTGTTTCCATTTCATTTGCTTCGGTGCGCTCTGGGCACAGACCGTTTTCGACAGGGTCAACGAGCGGTTTTTCATCGAGCAAAGCAAGGACACGGCGCGCGGCGCCCTGTGTCTGGGCAAGTCCGGTCGAAAGATTGGCAAGCGCGATGAATGGTCCGAATGTAGACGCCTGCATGACAACTGCGCCAAGGGCAAACTGAGAAGAGAGTCTGCCCATATGCGAAAGCGCAATGACAAGAACAGCCATGCCAAGCGTGCAGAGCGTGACAATTGCGGTTGTGGCCTGACTGACGCGAATTGTCTGTTTCTGAAGGGCTTCTTCCTGGTCGAGAAGAGCGTCGGTTTTTTCGTTCATCAATGCCTTGCGGATATCTTTGCGATCGTACTGCAGGATCTCTTCAATGCCGTTTACATTTTCAAGAACGACAGAATTCAGATCGCCGTGCGCTTTGCGGCGAAGACTCCCGGCTGCATCCGCTTTTGAAGAAAAGAGAAGGGGGACAAGAATGCCGACGCACAGGTAGGAGAACAGCAGAAACAGACCGATGGATGCATGCATGCTCATGCCGATGGCGATGTAAATGATGGCGCTGCATAAAGCGATGCAGATCGGCGAGATGGTGTGCGCATAGAAGACTTCGAGAAGTTCCACATCGCTGGTGATCAGCGCGATCAGATCGCCTTTGGATTTGCCATCAAGCTTTGCCGGTCCCAGTTCGCGAAGCATTTTGAAGACTTTATCGCGTATTTTTGCAAGCAGGCGAAAGGCGATGTAGTGGTTGCATGCCTGTTCGAGATAGCGAAGCAGTCCGCGAAGAAGCGCAAATGCGCCCATGATCAAAGCGGCGTTTTGGAAAGAAAGATAGATCGCCGATCCGCGATGAGAAAGAGCGCTCAGCGCAGCGGTG
>CAOKFJ010000105.1 GCA_948467695.1 uncultured Allobaculum sp.
AGCAGAAGCGCTTGTCTGACTTCGTATAATGAATGCTATGGACAACAACAACTTCACGGTGCCAGCAGAAGCCAGGGGTGCTTCTGTTCGGCTTTTACCGTTTGCGCAGATGGTGCTCGATACCATCAACCCCGATCCCGCCCTGCGCGAGGATATTCTTCACCCGAAACCGCTTCGTCCTGTCTGCGATGCGGAATGCATGGAAGCTTTTCGCGAGCGAATGGAAATCGCCGCAGAAGCCGGTGAAAAGATTATGATCGCCGGCGACTACGACTGCGACGGCATGATGGCGACCGCGATTATGCGCCAGGGGCTTAGCCAGATGGGACTCGAGACAGGCTACTATATTCCGGACCGCCTTAAAGAAGGCTATGGACTGAGCGAAAGAACCGTGCAGCTTGCGGCGGATAAAGGCTACTCGCTGATTATCACGGTCGACAATGGCGTCAGCGCTCATGCGGCGCTTGAAAAAGCCAAAGAACTCGATGTAGAGGTGATTGTCACTGACCATCATCTGTATGAAGTCGAACCGGACTGCTCTCTTCTTGTTCATCCCCGTACGATGGGCTTTCCTTTTGAGGAACTGTGCGGCGCGGCGATCGCGTTTGAATGCATGCGCGCGCTTGGCCAGAACGACCGCCGCTTTCTCATATGGGCGGCGATCGCGTCGATTTCTGACTGCATGCGCGTCGCCAACGAAACGCGCTCGATCATTCAGCAGGGGCTTGCCGAGCTCAATCGCGGTGGGGAACTTCACATCAATCCTTTTGTGCGTCAGTATCCGATCAATGAAGAAGACGTTTCTTTCCAGATCGCGCCGCGCATCAACTCGATCGGCAGACTCAGTGATAGAGCCAATCCGAATACGTTTGTGCGCTATCTGGAGACGACCGCGCCCGAGCCTGTCGCCAAATACGCCGCGCAGGTCAGCGACATCAACGAACTGCGCAAGGACATGACACAGGATCTGTATGCCAGAGCGCTTGTCGATGTCAATCCGCTCGACAGTATCATCTTCATATCCAATCCCGCTTTTCACGAGGGAATTGTCGGACTGGCGGCGGGAAGACTCAGCTCGCGCACGGAAAAGCCGGTCATTATGGCAACGCCCAACGGCGATATTCTCAAATGCAGCATGCGCGGACAGCCAGGCTTCCATTGTCTGAACTTCCTTAAAGAATACGATGGATTCACAGCGCTTGGCGGACATGCACAGGCGGCGGGCTTCTCGCTTCCCATCGAAAAGGAAGAGGAGTTTCGAAAATTTCTTCGTCATCAAATCGCGATCCATCCAGCTCCCCCAGTCAATAAGCCGCATATTCTGATTACGCCTGAACAGGTGACGGTCGACAACGTGCTTTCGCTCGATGCGCTGCGCCCGTTTGGCACCGGCTTCAAACTGCCCGATTTCGAGATCGATCATCCGTTTATCATGCGCACCTACGATATGTCGCAGGGGCGTCACCGCAAGTTCACGCTTGAAAAAAACGTGCAGGCGATTCACTTCAACCAGACAAGCACGGACCGGGCGGCAAAGCCAGATCAGATCGAAAAACTGATCGGCACACTGTCCGTGTCCACGTACAACGGACGCCGATCGGCGGATTTTCTGGTTGATGAAATCGTTTATACAAGATAAGGAATACAGGATAAAACAATCGAAAAAAGACGCCGGTTCTTGACATTGCCCTGCAGGGATGGATAACTCAATACAGAGGAAATGTTCGCCTGACATGGAACGCATCGGCTATCCGCGCAGCTACGCCATGTCCAAGCGCCATCCTTTTTACATTGGATTTGCGAAAAAAGGCAATGTGAATTTCCAAATTTTCACACTCTCGCCTACAATATACCGTACCGGTTATACCGGAGCAGCCATCACTGCGATGGTGAAGGGAGACACAGAACATGAACCTTAAAGATAAAATTGCCTCGATTCCCGGCTTTCCCAAAGAAGGAATCATTTTCCGCGACATTACACCCATTCTCGCGGATCCCAAAGCGCTTGACGAAACCGCCAATCAGCTCGCAGATATCGCGCGCGAAGTAAAAGCGGACGTGATTGTCGCTCCGGAAGCCCGCGGCTTTATGTTCGGCATTCCGGCCGCAATGAAAGCGCAGCTGCCTTTTGTGCCTGTGCGCAAACCCGGCAAACTGCCGCGCAAAACCATTCAGGAAACCTATTCGCTCGAATACGGCGAAGATACTCTGCAGATGCACGCTGACGACCTGACACCGGGCAGCCGCGTGCTGATCGTTGACGACCTGCTTGCGACAGGCGGAACATGCGAAGCGATTGCCCGCATGGTTAAAAAACAAGGCGCCGAAGTAGCCGGCTACGCGTTTGTGATCGAACTTGACGATCTTCACGCGCGAAAGAAATTCCAGGATGCACCTGTCTATACGCTCGTGCATTTCGAAGGGGAATAAGCCGCATACAAGGTGACGCCTTGCGGCATACAGCCGCGTGAGGCATCCTTTTATGTTTCGAATACACAGCCGGAAGAAAAACCGGCTGTTCGTTTATCTTTACGGGATTTGAAACGATTCAATCCCAATCGCATCACTGCATCACATTGGCAGTACAGGAAACGGAGGAAAAGAATATGGCAGATAAACACAGTGTCACGATGGACGAATGCATGGCGAATATTCAGACATACATTCATCGTCCGGAGAATCTCGAACTGATCGAGAAGGCCTGGAAGTTTGCGGAGAAAGCTCATGAAGGGCAGTTTCGCAAATCGGGCGAGCCGTACACCATCCATGTCATTCAGGTCGCCAATATTCTCGCCGGCCTGCACTGTTCGCCAAAAACCATCGCGGCGGGTCTTCTGCACGATACGCTTGAAGACTGCGACTGGGTCACCTATGAACTGCTCGAAAAAGAGTTTTCCAAAGAGATCGCCGATCTTGTCGAAGCGGTCACCAAAATCGGAAACATCAACCGCGAGTTCAAAGATGAAAAGGAATACCAGGCAAGCAACCACCGCAAAATCTTTATCGCCATGGCCAAGGACATCCGCGTTATTCTTGTCAAACTGTCCGACCGCCTTCACAACATGCGCACGCTCGAATTCCAGAAGCCGCACAAGCAGCAGCGCATCGCCAAGGAAACGCTTGAAGTTTATGCGCCCATCGCGCATCGTCTCGGTATTTCCCAGATGAAAAACGAACTGGAAGACCTGTGCTTCAAGTATCTTGATCCGCGCGAATACCAGAACATCAAAAATCTTGTCGCCGAACGCGAAAGCGAGCGTCAGGATCAGGTGAAAGAGATGATCGGCGATATCGAAACGATTCTCAACACCTACCATATTCCTTACCGCATTTTCGGCCGTTCGAAGCATTTCTACTCCATTCACAAAAAGATGGTGAAGAAAAACAAACGCTTCGAAGAGATTCTCGATCTGCAGGCGATTCGCATCATCACCGATTCGATCGTGCACTGCTACGAAATTCTCGGTTATATTCATGCAACATATATTCCGCTTCCCGGACGTTTCAAGGACTACATCGCGATGCCCAAAAGCAATATGTACCAGTCTTTGCATACGACGGTTATTTCCACCGCTTCCGGGCATACATTTGAAATTCAGATCCGTACCGAAGAGATGGATTCGATCGCTGAAAAAGGTGTAGCCGCGCACTGGCTGTACAAAGAAAACAAAAACGGCATGGATGAAGGTCTGCAGAACAAAGAAATGGAAGACAAGCTTTCGTGGTTCCGTGATTTTTCGATCATCACGGATGAAGAAAGCGAAGATCCGCTCGAATACATGTCGACGGTGCAGAAAGACATTTTTGAAGCCAACGTCTACTGCTTCACTCCGCGCGGCAAAGTCATCTCGCTGCCTACCGGCGCGACCCCGATCGATTTTGCGTACCGCGTGCATACCGAAGTCGGCAACCATACCGTCGGCGCGCAGGTCAACGGCGCCATTGTTCCGCTGAACACGCCGCTTAAAACCGGCGATGTGGTCAATATCATGACCAACAAAGCGTCTGCCGGACCTTCAAGCGACTGGATCAAAATCGTCAAGAGCGCGCATGCGCGAAACAAAATCCGCTCTTTCTTCCAGAAACAGGAACTCAAAAACAAGCGTGAGGAAGTCCGCCAGGGCATGAGCATGCTTGAAGCGGAACTCCAGAAAGCGGGCATGGATCCCTCGCTGACCAAATATTCCAAGCGCATCGATTCCATTCTGCCGTCGCTCTCGTTCAAGAACGCGGACGATATGTATGCGGCGATCGCGGCTAAACGTCTGCCGACAGCTGTCGTCATGGAGCATCTCAACCCGACCAAAGCGGCGATGGATGACAACGAGGAAATCCTCAAGCTCTTCTCCAAAAACGAAAACAAACCCAAAGCTTCCGACTGCGGCATCGTCGTGCCGGGCATCGATACGATCAAAGTCTCGCTCTCGCCCTGCTGCTCGCCGATTCCCGGTGATGAGGTTGTCGGCTATGTCACCAAGGGCAATGGCGTGAAGGTTCACTGCAAAGACTGTCCGAATATTGCCAAGGAAAACAAACGACTTATTCCGGTCAGCTGGGGAGATGATATTGAAGATAAAACCTATGCGGTTCATCTTCAGATCGAATCCGATGATCGAAACTATCTGCTGTCCGATCTTGTCACGGTCTTCCAGCAGAGCGGCACAAGCATTCGGGCGATCAATTCAACCGTCAATCCCGATTCGCTGACCGCTACGACAAAAATAGAGATCATGATCAAAAACGCGCAGGCTCTCGAACGGCTTGTCGCAAATCTTAAAAAAGTGCGCTCCGTAATCTCGGTTAGCCGCGTCATTTTGTAAAACACAAAAGAGATCGGACTGCAATGACGAAACAGCCTGATCAGAAAAGTGATCAAAAATTCAACGAACGCAATGGATATATCATTGCGTTCGCTTTCTTTTGTCTATAAAGTGGGACTGCATGGTCAGCTTGAGCGCAATTACGTCCGCTCTGCAGATTCAGCGCGCAAATTCTCTGTGCAAACCGCACACGGAAACGGTTTGCGCATAAATACAGGGGAGAAATTTACGCTTTAGAGCATACCTTGATGGAGGAGTGCGTTCAGCTTGACCTTTTGTCTGATATAATGAACAGGCACTGCATGTCTGGAAAGCGATTTCCGGCATGCTTCATTACACGCTTCGGCAAAATGCCGGAGCACACAGAAAGAGGAAGAATTATATGTTCAAGAAAAAAAGCGCGGCTGCTCTGCTTTGCGCGACAATGCTTCTGGCAGGATGCGGCTCTACCGGCGCAAGCGCAGCCGTTGACATGACCTGCACACAGGATATGAGCGGCATGACAATGATCGTGAAGATTTCCGCTCCGGGCGAAGACAAGGAAATCTCCAGCATGTCCATCGAAGCCAAAGCGGAATACGAAACAATGCTTGGCGGTCAGTCCCTTGAAGGTCTCGATGTTAAAGAACTCATCTCCAGCATGGAAGGACCTCTCAAAACCCAGCTTGCTACGGAAATGAAAGTTCCTGAGGAAACAATCACGCTCGAAGCCGGCGATACAGAAATGCTGATCAAAGTGGCTATCGATGATCCCAAACAGTTCTTCACAGATTCCCTTGGCATGGAACCCAAAGGCGATGAACTGACATTCAAAACCGCAAAAGAAGAACTTTCCCAGAGCTTCACCTGCGAATAATCCACAGCAAAATAAACGAGTGTCTGTTCATACAGACTCGCGGACATTGCACTATATGCATACGGTTATACGCCGTATGAGAAACTGATTCATCTGCTTCACAAGTGAACAGATCCAAACGATGCCCGCACACATGTGCGGGCATCTCAGGTTCTGCCATCGCAAATTGAGCCGGACAGATGACGGATGTCCGAAACTCAGATAACAGGAAAGCAGAAACTGAACAGTTTGAACAATCAGATACAAAAGCTTCGTATGTCTGCCAGAAAAAGCAGGCCCACATTGCTACACAAGAAAACGACACACTAAAGAAAGAGGAATTGCATATGAAAAAAAGACATGCAGCACTTGCCCTCTGCACTGCGCTTCTTTTAGGCGCCTGCGGCGGATCGGGAAGCAAGGCAGAAGCGCAGGTCAGCACAACCTGCACATCGTCCAATGACGGCGTAAGCATGACCATGGTTCTTTACGCACCCGGTGAAAACAAAGACATCTCTTCGATGGAAGTACGCTACTCCATTCCGCTGCTTCTGTTTGAAGAAAAACTCGGTTATCCGCTGGATGAAGAAAAACAGAAAGAAATCATGGAGAACCCTTCATCGGTTACCGGTATCGCTTCGGGTATGATGGGAATTGAACTTTCCCAGGCGAACGTGGAACTCGAAGAAGATATCATCCACTTCACACTGCGTTTTGCCGATGAAGATGCGCTCAAAAACTACATCTTCACCCTTACACAGAACGGCATGAGCGCAGATGAAACCGATCTGACATTCAAAACGGTCAAAGAACAGATGGAAGGCGGATTCTCCGGCGGCTGCAACTAAACAGCCAGATTGTCTGGAACAAGGCGTTTTCAGCGCTGACAACTCTTCACTTCCACTTCACTTTGAAAGTGTACAGGGGCGGTAACAGATGATCTGTAGTTCCCGAAATTTTTACCACTAGACTCAATCCAATTCCAAAAGGATTG
>CAOKFJ010000106.1 GCA_948467695.1 uncultured Allobaculum sp.
AGTTAACACGACAGGATAACCTTACAGCGTTGAAGGTTATCCTTTTTTGATGCATCCTGTTCGGCCCTATCAGACACTTCTTGTGTTCGGTCCAATATCACAAATGTCGTTATATACGCGCAATCGTTTTTAATTATTCTAAACAAGCATTTTTTCTTCAAAAGCGAACAAATCCGAAACAGATACTATCACTCTGTTTTCATCTCATAAAAACGCGCATCGCCCTCGTATATCAACATATATACTATCTGTAACAACATATCGAACATTTTATCGCTTCGATATTCAGGAAATATATTTATGAGAAAAAAGAAAGCTGCAGCATTGCTTGCCATGGCTGTGCTGCTCAGTGCCTGCGGAACAGCCGCAACCGATTCACAGGTTGAATCCAGTATCACAGAAGAGTCTGCTGTGCCGAAAATGCCATCTTCTCCAGGTCAGGAAGCCGCCGATTCAGTCGATACCGATTCAGATGAAGATGCAAAAGAAGAAGCATCTAAAGAAGAGAAGAAAAAATCGGCTTCTTCAAAAAACGAATTCACTGAACAGGTCATCTATGAGCAGGATGGTCTGAAAGTGACCGCAACAGGTCTGGAAGAAAGTCGTACAGGCATACAGCTCAAACTTACTGTCGAAAACAGTGCAGACTGCACGTATATCGTTCAGGCGCGCAACGTATCCGCAAACGGCATTATGGTAGATCCGTCAATGTCGATTGATGTTGCTGCCGGCAAAAAAGCGAATGGAAAAATGAGACTGAGTTCCCGCGAACTGGAAGATGCAGGAATCTCGCAGATCCATTCTCTCGAATTCAATCTGCATATCTTCCCGGAAGACGATTTCATGGATGGCATCGATTCCGATCTCATAACGTTAACTTTATCGGATGGCGAAGAAAGCAAATCTGTAGATGGCGAAGTGCTGTATGATGCGGATGGTCTGAAAATCATTTCGACGGGTCTGAAAGAATCCGAGCTTTTCGGTACAGCTCTTGGACTCTATCTGGAGAACAGCTCCGATCAGGCGCTTACCGTGCAGTGCCGCGATCTGTCTATCAACGGTATCATGATCGATGGCGTATTCTCTTGCGATTTGATGCCGGGTAAAAAAGCTTACGATGAAATCACCGTTTTCAGCTCACAGCTTGAGGAAAATGATATCGAAGAGATCGAGAATGCTGAACTGAGCTTTCATATCGTTAACGCGGATGACTGGTCAGACAGCACGGATTCCGATCCAATCACAATCAATTACTGAAATATGAACTGACTTGCAGTTTTGTTGAAAGACTCTCAGTTCAGAAAACTCTGCAGTCGTTTCTGAGAAATTAGCCATATACAAAACCGGAGACATTCAGGCATGCTTCATGACGAATATCTCCGGTTTTCTTTAGTGGATCACTGCTGCTTCTCTATCTGAAGATTAGTCAAACAGTTTTTCGTCAAGCATGCATCCCAGAGCGAGCAGAGTTGTATTCACAATACCGTCAATGTGCGTGCGCTCGTAGCCATGAGAGGAAACAACTGCCATGCCGAATGTTACGGGAATGATGTTGTTTGCGCCATTGAATGCAGCTGTCGCATCGGAAGCGTAGCGGTAGTAAATATCCATCACTGCTTCTGCGCCGACTTCTTTGGCGATTTCCTGTACGCGTGTGGTCATCTGCCAGTCATAGGGCGCAATGCGGTCTGCGGCACCGATGGTTACTGTTTTTTCCGTACCGTTCTGTTCACCGCCGATCAAACCGATATCAAGAGCGATATAGGCATCGACATTTTCTGGAACATAACGTCCGCCAAGTCCGATTTCTTCATGAATGGGGAATGCCATCAGGACATTGAATGCCGGCTGCAGTCCTTCTTCTTTCATGACCGCGAGCGTTTCGAAAAGCGCAGCAACGCTTGCTTTGTCATCCAGATGACGGCTCTTAATGAAGCCTGCCGGTGTAATGACGCAGCGCGGTTCAACGCTGATCAGATCCCCGGGCTGAATGCCAAGTGCACGCACTTCTTCGGGGCTGTTCACGTCTTCATCGATCAGAATCGCCATTTCCGCAAAGTCGCGTTCGCGGCTTCTCGCATCATCGAATACGTGGACGGAGTGGGATTTGCAGATGACAGAGCCAGTATAGGTTTTGCCGGAGCGTGTGTGGATATAGACGTTTTCGCCTTCAACGGAATGGAAGTTGACACCGCCAAGGTTGCGGACATTCAGCCAGCCTTCGGGTGTGATGGAGCGGACAACCATGCCAATGGTATCGAGGTGCGCGCCCATGCAGATTGTTCGGCTGTCGTCTTTTCCGGGAATGCGGATATAGGCGCAGCGGCGGCGATCGTATTCAACGGTGTAGCCAAGCTGTCCAGCCATTTTTTCGAGAAGAGGGTGAATCTGCGCGGTGTATCCAACCACGCTTGGAGTATCAAGCACAGTTTTGAGTGTGTCGAGCAGTCGTTCTGTGTTGATTTTGGACTTGAGTTCCATGTGTGTTCCTTTCTTGCTGTTTGTATTGCTTGCGTGCGCACTTAAGTCATACAGACATACGCACTTTCATTCAGGCATGCACCTGAACGAGCTGAGCTTAAATTTGGCTCAGGGTTTGTATTTTCAGCAGATGTAAACCTGCGTCAAATCGAAAATCATGCGTAAAACAGATTAAGCGTTCATCTGACGTCTGGCTTCGTCAAGAATATCCATAGCCATCAGTGTTTCCGCTTTGAAGTTTTCGTACATCTCAATGTTGTTTTCGTTAAGAGCAACGAGGAAATCCATGAATTCATAGGTCATATGCAGACCCTGATCGATAGAGATAACCTGCGGCTCGTTTTCTTCGTTTTCACGGGCGGGCGCGACGAAGTCGACGTATTCCATTTTTCCTGTGCTTCCTTTGGCGATGCGGAAAGTACCCGTTTCGCCCTGAATAACCGCGAGGTAATCGCTGGAAGAATCTTTGGAACCGATGCAGGTGATGATTTTATCGCTGTAGACCAGAAGGAGGACACCGCTTGAATCAATGCCGTTCCAGCCGATCAGCGGTGTATACACAACGCGTTCCGGTTTGCCGAAAAGAGCGACGGCCAGGTGGATGTTGTAGATATTGATATCCATCAGCGCGCCGCCCTGCATTTCAGGATTGAAGACGTTGTCGACAATTCCCTCCATGTAGCGCGTGTACTTGCGGGAGTACTGGGAGAAGTTGAAGACGCATTCGCGGATTTTTCCGGCAAGACCAAGATTGTCGCGAAGCAGTCCGAAGTTGGGCGTGTGGATGCTGGTGATCGCTTCGAAAATCATCACACCGTTTTTTTCTGCGGTTTCAAAAAGGTTGAGTGCTTCTTCTTTGCTTGCCGCAAAAGGCTTTTCAAGAATAACGTTCTTCTTCGCCTCAAGCGCTCTGAGCGCCTGGGGCACATGCAGGCTGTTGGGCGAAGCGATATACACTGTGTCGATTTCAGGATCCGCGAACATTTCATCCAGATCGCAGTATGCTTTTTTCACATTGTGCTTGTCGGCGTATGCGCGCGCTTTTTCCATCGTGCGGGAGTAAACGGCAACAGGTTCAATGCCTTCGATTTCGGAAAAGGACTTGTACGCCTGATCGACAATGGCGCCGCTTCCGATTGTTGCAAGTTTCATAAATAAATCGCCTTTCTATCCGGTTTATCCTCAAAAAGTACGCGCATAAACTCACCGTAAGGCGGCAGTCGAATGGTTCGTGCGCCTGTATGCACTGCGCCAAACCCTCTTGGCATCAGAACTCGTATCTGCATGCTTCTGTCGTGATCGTTATGCGTCTTTTCGGATAATGTTAAGGAATGGAAGCCGGCTCTCGCGCCGGCTGGTTCATCTGCATTTTAGCGTGTTCAAACAGTGCTTTGTGCTTTTCTCTTCTTTCCTGCGTATTTGTAGACGAAAAACAGACGGATTTCCGTTTCTGCATCGAAGCGGACAATCCGTCTGTTCTGATTTTTTGATTGTGAATTTAAAACGATATGCTTATTCTCACATTCGATTTAACTTACTCTTCACTCGGCTTATTGGTTTGCTCGGCGCTTTCGCTTGCGATGAACTCTGCCTCAGGTCTTGCGTCTTCATCCGCAACTGGAATTGCAGGCAAAGATTCTGACACGGCGGACTGTGCCGCATTGGCGACAGAAGCGGACCGGTCTTTGGCAGCCGCCTCTTTTTCGCTTTCATCAAGCGCTTTGCTTCGCGCTACGCGAGAAAGGTTTTCGTTTCGCTGCATAGCGGGCTCAGCTGAATGATCTTGTTCATCCGTTTTTTCATGAACAATCGGTTTGAACTCTGCAGCAGGACTGGTCAGCTGAGCAGGCGCATCCGCGGTTTTCTGAACATCCTGTTTGCCTTTTCCATGAGAACGGTGGCGTCTTCGCTTTTTATGTGTCTGCGTTTTGCCGGACGCATCGTTTTTAGCCTTCGGTTGCATCTGGTCGCTCTTGCCGGATTTCTCATGTTCATCCTTGCTTTTCGAAGCGTTCCTGGCGGCTTCGGCTTTCTTTTTCTGTTTCTGGTCCGGAGCTGCTTTTTTCGCGCCTGAACGGTTGGGATTTCCCCAGTTCTGCATATTCAGATAGGAAACCGGATTGGTTCCGCTCATAAACCGGTTGTTTTTCGGTTTGGAGACATCGCGCCAAATGCGGAAGCAGACTCCATCTGCCGTGTTCATGCCTTCGACACGATACTTGTTTGCCTGCACGACTTTGGCAACAATCGACAGACCCAGACCGAATCGTCCGCCTTCGCCTTTGACATACGGCAGGAACAGAGAGCGGATACGCGATTCATCCATTTTCGGTCCATCATTCGAGATTTTCAGCTCGTCTTCATGCACTTCAATTTTGATGTAGCTTTTCGCATAGCGGAACGCATTCTGCAGAATATTTTCGATGCAGACACGCCACGCCTCCAGAAGGCCATCGAAGTACACTTCTTCAAGATCGGTGATCAGCTCGATTTCCGGACGGATCACCGCGGCATTGAGAACAACTTCCTCAATGACTTCCTTCATATTGGTCGATACGCCTTCGGCATCCGAAGACACGAGATACTCGACGCGGTTCATATACAGCAGCGAATGCACTTTGTTCTCGAGACGGTTTGCGTTGTCGAGAATAACATCAACACTGCTTTCCAGATCGCCGTACGGATAAATACCGTCTTTGATTGATTCGGAATACGACTTGATCGTCGCGATCGGTGTTTTCAAGTCATGGGAAATGTTATGAATCATTTCCTCTTTCGATTTCTGCTGCTTGGCAAGCTCGTCGGTCAGCGTGCGCAGCTCTTTTGCCACGTCGCCGATTTCGTCTTCGCGGTTGATATACAGATCGACATCCTTGCCTTCTTTGATCTGTGTGATATACGCCTTGATCTGGTTGAGCGGATGGATAATCGAGAACACCCAGAACAGCAGGATCATCAGCATCAAAAAGAAGACGAGCACCGTGATGTAAATCGTCGAATCCATCAGCGAAGAGCGACGCTCATCGGCATACGCGTCATTCATAAACGAAACGATTACGGTTGGCGTTCCCTCATAATCCACACGTTCAAGACGATAGTAGAAATGCCCGCCCTGATAGTCGGTAACCGACTGACGAACAATATTTCCCTGCGCGCCAGCGCTTTTGCCTGCCGTATCGCCCTGAGGCGTTTCATCGGATGATGAAACATCAGAAGGTCTTTCGACAAGCAGTTCATGGATTTTCGGACTGAGACTGGTCAGAAAACCTGAAGCTTCCGTTCCATCGGCTTTGGACACCACAATTGACTGATCGGGAGTGACGACCGCGGTTCGAATATTGGTATCCGTCGAGATGTAGTTGAACAGCTCGCGGTCCTCCTGGGCTGATTTTCCGGTCTCCACCGCCTGAACAATCGGTTCCTGTCTTGCCGCAAGCATGTCGTACATCTGCGAATTGATCGTCGCATCGACACTGTCGGACAGGATGAACATGAAGAACAGAAGCAGGAAGACAATCATCGTCAGAATCAGCACCATAACCTGCTGCGTCAGCGAAAGCTTGCGAAATTTTCCCGTAAAGAAATTCTTCATAGACTACCCGAGACGGTAACCGTAGCCGTAGATCGTGTGAATATTCAGCTTGGGCAGTTTTTTGCGCAGACGGCGCAGCGTGTCGTCGACGACACGGTCGCTGCCGAAGTAGTTTTCATCCCAGACATTCTCGAGAATCTTTTCGCGCGAGAATGCGATGCCTTTGTTTTTGATGAACATCATGAGCAGATCAAACTCTTTGGTCGTCAGTTCGATCTCTTCCTGATCGGAATACACTTTCCGCTGCTCTTCATCGAGCTCGTATCCATCAATGAAAATGCGGTTGTTGGAATCCTTGTATGCGCGCTTGATCAGATTGTTTACACGCAGCACGAGTTCTTTAGGCGAGAAGGGCTTGGTGATGTAGTCATCGCAGCCTTTCTCAAGACCGATGATGCGGTCGAATTCCTTGTCTCTTGCGGACATGAAGATAATCGGTGTATCCGGGTTTTTCTGCCGGATTTCCTCGAGAAGATCAAAACCGGATTTATCGTCCAGCATGATATCGAGAATCCATAAATGAACGTTGTCGTCGCTGGTGTGCGCGCTGGCTTCTTCATAGGTGTAGTACG
>CAOKFJ010000107.1 GCA_948467695.1 uncultured Allobaculum sp.
GAACTCGGACGCAGCATCACCGATCCCTGCCTTGGCTGGGAAGATACCAAGAAACTGATTCTCGATATCTACGCCAAAACCAAAGAAGCATCCCTGTAGTTCACATCCATGCACACGCAAACGGAACAGCGCAAACACTGTTCCGTTTTTCGTGTTCTATCACTCTTCCCTTCTTGTGCTTAACGGTTTCCCGATTCATCCTGTAACGGCGTTTCTGCGCCACGATACCTTAAACTGCTCATACGCATATTCAGAAAGCGAGGCATTCATTATGATTCTTCTAATCACCGGCGCATCTCATACAGGCAAAACCGCACTCGCGCAGATGCTTCTGGAAAAATTCCACTATCCCTATCTTTCGATCGACCATTTGAAAATGGGACTCATACGCTCGCATCAGACAAACCTGACACCGCTCGACGATGAAAAGCTCACAGAGTATCTATGGCCGATTGTCCGGGAGATGATCAGAACCGCTTGTGAAAACCGCCAGAATCTGATCGTTGAAGGATGCTACATCCCGCAAAACTGGACACAGGATTTCTGCAAGGAAGAACTGCGAAACATACGCTGTCTGTGTCTGATCATGACAAGCCGCTACCTGACCAGTCATTTTGATTCGATCAGAAACTACGCAGATACGATTGAAAAACGCTTAGACGACAGTGATCTTTCATTGATGGATCTTGAAGCGGACAACGCATTGTACGGCTTGTGGCCGGAAGATACACATACACGTCTGCTTGTGATCGACGATGAATACGCTGTCGATGCTGAGAGTCTTCCCACAGATTTTGCCATGTAAGAGAGTCAGCCCAAAATGAAGATGTTAATTTGCGTTGCTTACGGCAACGGCACTCTTTCATACATAATCAAGGTATCCATCCGGAAAGGAGGAGCATATATATGCTCAGTGAAAACATCAAAGCAAGGCGTCAGGAACTCCATCTCTCGCAGCAGGAACTCGCTGATCGTCTTTGCGTTGTCCGACAGACGGTTTCCAAATGGGAAAAGGGTCTGTCCGTTCCTGACAGCGACCTGCTCGTCGCTCTAAGCGAAGTTCTTGATTTGCCGGTAAGTACGCTTGTCGATGAAAGCGCCGCTCCCCAATCTTCCAAACCGTACTCTGTTGAAGAACTTGTCGATAGAATCGAAAAAATGGAACAGGAAAGAGAAACGCGCTCCATCCAGCGAAGAAAAAGACTCAGCTTTGCACTTGCGATGGTAAGCGTGATAATCGCTGCCGTCTTTATCGTCATCTGCTGCACGGGAAGCTTCTATCTTGCATGGGATTTCAGCGATCCCGAAACGGCGGTAGCTGGTACTATTCTTCACGGTATGGAATGGCTGTTCATTCGCACTGCGCCATTCCTTATGCCTGCATGCCTGATCGGCGCTATAGCTCTGAAAAAGCGAAAACAGAATGCCGCTGTTCAAACATCAGACAACAACTGCAGTTCGCTGTCATGCTGATTGACCGTACAGGTAAATCTTCAATCATCTTCAAGAAAACAAAACAGTCAAACCTGACAATGCAAAAAGAGGATTCGCGCATACCGTCGCAGCGGTTTTGCGCAAATCCTCTTTTTCATGCGAACATTTTCGAAGACGGTTTCAGATCACGGATCGCGATGGCATTGCCAACCTGAGCTGCAGAAAATAAAAAAAACCGAGGATGTCTTCCTCAGTCTGCACTCCCGGTTACGCCATCGCGGTCTGGGGATTCTCGGGATAGGTGCGGCGCAGGTCTTCTGTGATCTCTTCCCACGAAGAAACAGAGTGATCTTCGTCGCTTTCTTTCCATTTGCCAAAATACGGGATGAACCCCATGCGGCTTGCTTCGGCAATCAGATCCACCTGAGATTTGTGCAGGCGAATATACAGCGGATTGCAGGATGGAATCAAGTCAAAGGCGACGGCCAGTCTGCCAACCAGTACTTTGAAGATCAGCTGAAGCTGATTCGTATCGGTGCTGGAAAAAGAAATCACGGGGCGAACAGTACCGAAATCATCGGCAGGCATCCAGGACGCGTATCCTGCAGGCTTGCGGTCGATGAACAAGGAGATTCCGCTCGGTTCTTTGTCGAGTTCCCAGGTTTCGGGAAGATCGTGAACACGATGAATTCTCTTACGGGGCAGGATCATGAGAACATCCTGCGTGGTCTGCGGTTTGCTCATACTATCTACCTTCTCTTACCTATCGGCTTCGCTTTTCATGAAAGCTTCTTTTCGAAGCGTAAAAGAAGCTTCTAAAAACAGTCAGAACATCATTTTGTCACGCGTATGCGAACAGCAGCGTGTGGTGTTCACGAGACAAGCGCAAAACGCTCCGAACTGTTTTTATTGCACCATGTTACCCGTTTTCAGCTAAAACTCAACAGGTAACATCGGTTCATCAATCTTTTTATATCTATTTTTAACACTTTCGGACATTTTTTCCTGTTATCGCACTGAAGCCCTTTCAGACTGGAAACTTTCCGCAAATCCCATTCAATCCATGCAATGTTTTTTCAGAATTTGCATGAATTTTCATGCGTTCAGGATATCTGCAGATTACAGACAGGCCGCTCTTTTTTCACGTGTTTCGCCTGATTTTTCCTTTACTTCATGCGTGTGTTTGGCGGATGCGTTTTCATTCGCTATACTCATGTCGCTTGTAATCACACGCTGTACGCAATCGCATTATCCCGACGTATTCCGCCTGCATTGTTTTCTGCAACATCATGCAATTACTGCGAATGGTCAGGAGGCAAGATTCGTCACTGATTAAACAGAAAGAAAGGAATGGATCGCTGTTTTGCAAACAGACAGGTCCAAACATAACACACATGAAACCGTCTCTTCTTGAACAGACCGTAGAACGTCTGTATACCACTGAAAACACCAACTGCTCCGAAACACTGATCGAAGCATGCAACGAAGTCTACCATCTTGGACTCGATGAAAAAGCGCGCAGAATGATGGCCGGGTTTGGCTCCGGTCTGTATACAGGCAATGTCTGCGGCGCTCTTTGCGGATGCACTGCGGCACTCTCCTGCCTGCTTGTTGAAGACCGTGCTCACTCGTGCGCGCCCTTGCGTTCGGCAGAAGTGCTTCTTGTCCGCAACTTTCGCAGAATCGTCGGCGAAACACAGTGCGCGAAATGCCAGCTCCTGCACCGCACCCCTGAACTTCGCTGTCTGAGAACCTGTCTTCTCGCCGCACAGGCAATGGATGAAACAATTACCGAACTTTGCCAGACCGGAGTCCTCACTCTCGACTAACTAGACAATTTGAAGAAAAAAACGAGCAGCCAAAAAAAAGCTGAGCCATCTACGGCTCAGCTTTTGCGTTTATCTATCGATTGAATGAGTTTGTACTCAAAGCCGACTAGTCGTCATCTTCATCGTCTCGACCGATAGCATCCCATGCATCTTCAAGATCCTGATCGGTGTCATGTGCGTGAAGCATCGCCTGATACTCCGGATCGTTGTCTGCAAGACGCATTCTCGCAGAGAGCAGCGATGCCTGTTTTCTCGATTTATTGAGAAGACGGGCATACACGAGGAATACCCACAGAGCAATCACAAAGAGAACGGCGGAAGCGATAATCACCGCTTTAAAGCCTTTGAATTCGTACTGCAGCCACATGGTCAGCGCGCTGCAGACCATAACGACAAACAGAAGGAACATCGTTGAACGGCAGGATGAGGAGAATTTGGAGAAATAGCGGTATTTCTCTTCTTCGTTTTCGATTACTTTGGAAAGATCGCCCTCTTTTTTCACGTTGCGCACAACATACCAGCCCGCGTCGCGTTTATTGCGGCTGGGCTGCGTATCGATTTCTTTCCATCCGTCATCCTCGAGTTTGTCCCAGTACTCATCCGAAGGTTCTTTGGCAAAGTAGAGAATCTTATAGTAGAAATCATGCGGTTTGCCTTTAATGAAGTAGTACTTTTTACCTTCGTGATGAACATAGTGGTATCCCTGACGAGACTGCTTGTTCAGATACTCTTCGGTTTTCTTGTAGTCGGAAAGCAGGAATCTCTGCTTGTCGAGGTATTCATCATAACGGTAGTCATCCACAAGGCTCGCCTTGGGGTCATAAACCGCCTGATCTTCCTCCTCTTCTTCTTCAGCAAGCGCTGCCTTTGCGGCAATCTCTGCTTCGAGCGCCGCTTTTGCGCGCGCTTCTTCTTCCTTCTTCTCACGGGCGAGCTGTTCCATCTGCTCCGTTAATGAAGGCATCGCGCGAGTTGCGCTCAGGCGTCCGATATCCGAGAGCGTATCACTGCCTGGATTGTGTGCAATCGGTTGACTGTCCTGCATCAGTTCTTCATGCAGATCAGGAGCTGCTGGAGCGCCGAAGCCGGACTGCAGAAGCTGCGCAAATGTTTTCGGAACAACTTCCTCGTCAAAAAGACCTGGCGTGTTGATCAGTTCTTCAAGACTGATCTCGCGTGGTTCGCTGGAGGTTTCCGCTTCTTCTTCAACGAGAAGCGCGGGTTCGTCATCATTGTCCTTGATTGCCTGAATCAGATCTTCCATCGATGGAGATTCGGGAAGGAAAGAGGTGTCATGTACAGCGGGTGCGGCAATGATTACATCATCCTCTTCTTCAAAAGGAATCTCTTCATGAGAGTTCACGTCGTCCGCAAGCTCATCTTCCTCTTCGGGCATGCTGCTGATGTGAACCACATGAACCTCTTCGGGTTCTGTTTCACTCGTCAGCACAGGATCGGTCAGGATTTCTTCAGAAACAGTTTTTTCTGCCGGCGTCTCATCCGCATCAACTGCTTCGGGCTCTTCTGTTTCCATCGGTTCAGAGACAGGAGCCGAAATTTCAGTGAGTGTCGCGCTGATTTCCGGTGTCTCGAGTTCATGTTCTTCTTCACTCATCGCCGCCGCTTTCTGAACAGCCTGCACGATTTCACTCGTCAGTTCTTTCTGATTCGGGTCGTCCTCAATGTTTAAAACAGGTTCAGCCACCGACGATTCGTCTTTTTTAGTCTGATCGTCTTTGGGCTGAAACTGCGCAAAAGTCTGTCGAATACGTTTTCCGAGTTTCGAGCGGGAACGTTTCGGTTTTTTCGTAATAGTCCGGGCTTCTTCAAGCACTGCGGTCATATCAAAGTCCGAAAATTCGGGTTCTTCAATCTGCAGTGAGGAGATCGGCGCATCCCTGAGCAGATCGGTGAAAATCCCCTGCCCGGCTGCAGTCTGATCTGCATCATTCGATGCGTTCGCTTCATGGACCGGCTGTTCCAGTTCGACTGGTTCTGCCTTTTCCTCTACGGGCGGATTCACGTCGGATGTAGCGTCTTCCGGAATCATTTTCTGGTCATCTGCCATGGTATCACCTGTATCTCAAGCTTGTTTTTGCTGAGCCTTTCGTTTCATTGTACTCACATTTATTCAGTCCGGTCAAACGTCGGCGCGAATGCGCCATTGACAAACACGTCCACTTCTTTGCCATCGCGTGTGTATCCCGTGATGTGCAGATCGTCTGCGCCGACCATGAAATCAACATGAATATCGGACTGATTCATGCCATGAGCTTCCAGTTCTTCCTTGCTCCACTTCTCTGCACCGGGAAGCGTTTCAGCATACGACTGTCCCAGAGCGAAATGGCAGGCGGCGTTTTCATCAATGAGCGTATTGAAGAAGGTGCGGCCAAGCTGACGGATCGGAGTGTTTTTGTCGACAAGCGCAAGTTCGCCCAGATAGCATAAGTACGGATAGCTTTCAATGAGCGCTTTAAGGCTGTCTTCTCCTTCATCCTCGTGCATGCGGTGAAGAGCTCTTCCGTTGGAATATTGCAGTTGATGACAAGTCCGTTTTCCAGACGTGTCGAACCGCCCACAAAAATCGCGCCTTCCGGGATTTCAACCCACAGGTCGGTGCCGTTGGAGGCTGTATAGTGGAATTTCTCGAAGTTCATCGAATTGAGTGTATCCAGTTTCGTTTTGAAATTGGCTGCATGTGCATCCCAATTCGCCAGCACATCTCCGTTGGCGCGGCTGACTTCGATGACATCATTCCACAGCGCATCCATAGCCTGCTCTGCTTCAAGGTCCGGATACACCTTTTTCGCCCATCCGACAGTCGGAATCGCGATAACTGTCCAAGCCAGTTTGCCTGCATCAATTCCTTCTTTGTACGCGACTGTCTGTCTGGACATAGCCAGTGTGCGCTTGAGCATCCGGGCAGGATCTGTTCCGGCAAGACCATCGGGATCGGCGCCGCTCAACGCGATAAAGCATGCATTCTGTTTAGCAGCTTCTTCCAGGCGTTCAACCATCCATTTTGGCGGATTGGCAAGCGTATCGTCACTGGCATTGGTGTAGAACAGGCGATCGAGTGTCTGATCGCTCCAGATCACCTCAACATCGCCTGCTCCGGCAAGCCATGCCTGTCTGGCGATTTCTCGAACCGCTTCGATCATCTCGACCTGCGCTTTGATCACCACCAGCTGCCCGGGCTGTACACAGACACCTTTTCGAACCGCAGCAAGCGCAAGCTGCTCCATCTGTTCTTTACGAGTCATATCTTTCTCCTCCTGAACGTTCTGCCTTATGATTCAGTGCATCCAAAAAGATGAACAGCACTGAAATCTTATGCAGCA
>CAOKFJ010000108.1 GCA_948467695.1 uncultured Allobaculum sp.
GCTTCTTTCGAAGCCTGAAGCACAAGTTTGACATCATCAATTGAAGAAAAAGACAGACGTTTTTTGCTTGATTTACCAGCCATTTGAATCTCCTTTTCAGACTTGTTCTAACGTATTCTCTACCATATTGGCACAGAATTCAGTTTTTTCGCTCTTCGACGCATCATCTTTCGCTTTGTCGTCTTCGCGCATGCCGCGAGTGAAAGCGATGATCTCATCCAGGCGTTCTTTTGTTTCGCTGACACCCAGCTCATACCAGGGACCAAGCTTTGCCGGGTCGGTCGTATAGCGGGTGATGTTCATATCTTTCGAAGGGCGAAGCACTAATGCTCTTCCCTCGTCTTCGAGCTTGTCGATCAGATCCCACTGCTTCTGATAGTTGACGTGGCGCTGTTTGAGATTTTCCACAATCACCGGATCGCGGTAGATCATCTTCGCCAGCCACAGCTGCCATTTGGGTGCGGGTTTGCGGCGGTATCCTCTTTCCTTGGTGGAAAGAACCACGATCTTTTCGCATCCCGCGCGCAGAGCCTGTTCGACCGAAATCATATCCACCAGACCGGCATCAAAGTATTTTCGATCGTTCCACTTGTAAGGTTTGGCCAGAAGCAGAAGCGCGCAGCTCGCTTTGATCAGCGTCATGTCTTTGTCGACATGCTCTTTTCCAAAGTATTCGACTTCATTGGATTCCATGTTGTAGACACCGATTTCCATATCCGTCGAAGAATTGACCAGCGCATCGAAATCAAGCGGTGCGTGGCTTTCAATATATTCATTCGTGGCTTCCAGACCAAACAGACCGCCTTCCTTGAACAGCGGACGCCAGCCGATGGCGTCTTTCTGTCCAGCCGCGTCGATGGATGTGACGCGAAGCCTGTCGATCTGTCTGGAAACATAGGAGAGCAGAACTTCCGATCCGGACGAAATGCCGACCGAATACGGGAAGTAGATTTTATTTTCAAGCATGACCTGCAGCACGCCGGCGCTGTAGGCGATTTTCGTTCCGCCGCCTTCAACGACCAGACCGACGGAATAACGCGAATTTGAATCAGGCATTTCTTACACAGCCTTCTTCTTTAGCGCATTTTGCCACTGCTGCGGAAACAGCTTCGCGCACGCGCGGGTCGAGCGCGCTGACGATGACATAATCGTCGCGCAGTTCTTCCGGTTCAATCAGGGAAGCGAGCGCTTCGCAGGCGGCAAGTTTCATGCCCTCGGTAATGCGAAGAGCACCGGCATCAAGCGCGCCGCGGAAAAGCGCCGGGAAAACGAGAACGTTGTTGATCTGGTTGGCAAAGTCGCTTCGTCCGGTTCCGACAACACGGGCGCCGGCGGCTTTAGCTTTATTCGGTTCGATTTCCGGTACAGGGTTGGCCATGGCGAATACGATCGCATCGCTGTTCATCGAGCGGATCATCTCTTCATCGACCAGGTTTCCGGCGGATACACCGGTGAAGATATCGGCGCCTTTGAGCGCATCGGCAAGATTTCCGGTAAAGTTTTCCGGATTATATTTTTCCGCAAGTTCTTTCTGCTTGTCATTCATTGCCGTTTCAGCAGTGATGACACCAGCTTTGTCGCTCATGCGGATGTGCTTGAAGCCGTACTGTCCAAGCAGATCGGCAATTGCGCATCCGGCAGCGCCGGCGCCGGAGAAGACAACCTGAACGTCTTCCTTGTTTTTACCGACAAGTCTGAGCGCGTTGATCAGGGCGGAAAGAACAACACATGCTGTTCCATGCTGGTCGTCATGGAATACAGGAATGTTCATTCGCTCCTGAAGTTTCTTTTCAATATAGAAACAGTTGGGAGCTGCGATGTCTTCGAGGTTGATGCCGCCAAAAGACGGTTCAAGGGCAGCAACAATGTCCACGATTTTATCGGGATCCTGTTCGTTGAGAACGAGGGGAACCGCGTTGACTCCGCCATGTTCCTTGAACAGAATGCATTTTCCTTCCATAACCGGAAGACCGGCAAGACCGCCGATATTTCCAAGACCAAGGACAGCCGATCCATCCGAAACCACCGCGATCGTATTGCCGCGTCCGGTGTAGTCGAAACTTGTCATCGGGTCTTTTTCGATTTCAAGACATGGAGCCGCAACTCCCGGTGTGTAGGCGATCGCCAGATCATCGTGATCCTTCAGTCGGGGTTTAGAAACGATATCGATTTTGCCTTTCCACTCTTTATGAGCTTCAAGGGCTTTTTTTGCGTAGTCCATGTTCTCTCTTCTCCTTTGCTTCCTTCTTCTTGTCCAGTCTGCTCCCGTCCATTCATTCACCGAACATCGATTGTATGCAGGCGTATGTGCATTTTGCGGGGGCTTTCATCCAGGCGCTGTCAATGCGCCGGATTTTCGTTCTGTTCTATTGTATGCAAGCTTCTTTTTTCGTTGGCTTTTTTTCGGAAATGCGCTTAAGAACAGCATTTTAAACGGATTTGAAAACGGTTGCCCAAAAGAAGCTGTATTTCTCGATGTTTTCGTGATTCACACACGGCGCTGTTTGCGTGCGCCATATCAGAGACTCATGACAAGTCGCTGACTGACAGCGTTTTTTGAAAAACGAAGGCTATTTGCCTGCGCTTTTCGCTTTAAGCATGTCGGTAATGACTTCCACCATTTTGTTCATTTTGTTGATGGACACAAACTCGTAGCGTCCGTGGAAGTTTCCGCCTCCGGTTCCAAGGTTTGGCGTAATCAGACCTTTCCATGTCAGCATCGCGCCGTCGGTTCCGCCGCGAATAGGCAGACTGTCGGGTTCGATGCCGCAGGCTTTCAGGGAATCTTTGGCGCGTTCAACCGCTCTGGTATCCCCGTTCATCGCATCCGCAAGGTTGTAGTACTGGTCGCGGATTTCAAGCGTAAGGCAGTTATTGTACAGGCAGTTGACGGTTTCGGCGATTTTCTTCATCAGCTGTTTCTTTTCTTCGAAGCGCTGGCGGTTGTGGTCGCGGATGATGTAGGCAAGATGCGCGTGATCGCACTCGCCGGACATTTCAAGCAGATGGAAGAAGCCTTCTTCGCCCTCGGTGAATTCCGGACGCTCCCACTGCGGCAGGCGCGAGGCAAAATCAACCGCTACAGCCGCCGCGTTGATCATCTGTCCTTTAGCAGAACCCGGATGAATTGCGCGTCCGCTGATATTGATCACTGCGGAAGCCGCGTTGAATGTCTGGTAGTCGACATTCTGGATTTCGCTTCCATCAAGTGTATAGGCATAGTCGACTTTGAAACGGTCAAGATCGAAGTTTTCAGTTCCGCGTCCGACTTCTTCATCCGGTGTGAACGCGATCATGATTTTTCCGTGAGGAGAATTCGATTTGATGATGCCTTCGATGGCTTCCATGATGATGGCGATGCCGGCTTTGTCATCCGCGCCAAGCAGTGTGTTTCCATCGGTCACGATGATGTCGTCGCCGATGACAGCCTGCAGTTCGGGGAAGGCATCGGCATCCATGGCGTACTGCTCATTGAGTTGAATGTTTCCGCCGTCATAGTGTTCAACGATTCTTGGACGAACGTCCTTGCCCGGCATTTCGGATGCGGTATCCATATGGGCGATCAGACCAATCGCATCGCCTGCGGCGTTGGCTTCGATTTCGCCATAGACGATTCCGTTGGGATCGAGTGCGGCATTGCTCACACCGATTTCCTTAAGCTCTTTTACCAGTTCCTGTGCCAGCACCAGCTGCTTGAGGGTGGATGGTGTGGTCGTGGAATGCTCATCGGACTGTGTATCAAACGATACATAATGAAGAAACTTGTCAATTACGCTCATACTTGCACCTCTTTTCGGATGGCATTGCACGATGCCGTCCGCTCTTTTTCTTTATTCGTTGCCAATACGGATGCTCACGCTGACGCTAGACCTGATGGACAGGCAATCCTGCAAAGACAGACACACGATCTTCGCGCATGGCGGCAGGCGAGGAAATCCGTACCTCAGATTATAGCCCAAGTGTTCCAATCCTGATCAATTACCTTCTTTTGTCCTTTGAAACATATCCAAAATCGTCAAGATTCGAAAATTTGTCCGTCACGACTCGCACAAAATCTGTGATTCTGCCTTATCTCCCATGGAATTGTATTTTTAGCGTGATGTGAGATTTTTAAAAATTTCTGTTTCTTTGCCTTAGCCCGGCTGCTATGCTGCTTTTGAGGTGATTGTCATGGTCCGTCTGCATAAACCCTATCAAACAAAGCACTGCACCATCTGGACACCCGACGCGCTTGCCGCCCAGGTTGTCTGCATGTATCTGTTTGAAGGTCTCAGCGTAAAGGATATCGAAGAGCGTCTGCTTGGAACCAAAACAGAACAAAGCGGCTTTCTCGCCAAAGTTATTCTCAATTACTACGGCATCGACACATCAAAAGAATCCGAAAACCGCGGCATCTACCACGGACACTCCATTGAAGACGTCTGTCACGAACTGCGAAAAAGCAACGATCGCGCCAATCTTATTCTGGCAAGACTTCTTGCAAAAGAGATTCTCTACGGATACCCGAAATCCTTTGAAGAACAGCCCAAAACCGTGCGCAACAGCACTCAGTCTGCCTCTTGAAAAGCAAAAAGCGTCCCGGCTGAATAATGTCGGCATTGATTTTGAGAACCTGCCCTTGACGAGCGCTCCGTTTTAGATGAACACCCGGTCTTCGTCGTTCATTTCCAAACCATTAAATCCCGCAGAAACATCAATGCTCCAGCCAGTGCATCTGACACATGGCTGGAGCATTTGTTTTGTGTATTCAGCGAACGGTTTCAGACAGAGAACTGTATCCGTCCTTTGTGTGATACGAGCGATGGAACCGACGACTTAGCGCAGAGCGGCGCTCAGTCCGGGAACCATCTGTTTTTTGCGGGAAACATAGCCCTTCTGTTCGAAGAGCTCGAGCACTTCGCCAACGCGTGCCGCTTCCGGACCTCCGGCGACAAATTTGGAACCAGTGCCTTCCACGTTCGTAAAGGCAATGATCCAAAGCGAAACATTGCGCAATTTTGCCTGTTCATCCATATAAGCGACAAATTCGTCGCGAATGCGGTCGACATCGTTGTAGTCGTAGACAAACACCTGGCTGATGGCGGATTTCACACCCGCGAGGTCGAATTCTTTGCAGTCCTGATACAGGATGTCCTTGAATTCCTTGCCCTCGATTGTAGCGGTGTGGCGGAACAGATCTTCCGCCATTTCCGAGGCGTTCAGTCCGTATTCTTCCTCGATGCGTTTGGCCATGAAACGGTCGGTCGGTGTGCAGGTCGGCGATTTGAAGTTCATCGTGTCGCTGATCATCGCATACAGAACGAGTTTGGCGATCTTTTCGTCCATCTTGATGCCGTGATCCTGATACATCATCGCGATGATGGTGTTGGAAGAACCGACGATCATATTACGGAAAACGATCGGTTTGGTTGTTTCGATGTCGCCGATGCGGTGATGATCGACAATTTCGAGAATCTCGCCCTGCTCGCGGTCGTCAATCGACTGCTTGCTTTCGTTATGGTCGACAAGAATGAATTTCTTGGGTTCGGCTTTGAGCAGATGGTAGCGCGCAACAGCGCCGATAATGCGGTTGCCCACGACAACCGGATAGGAGGAATGTCGTGTCTTCAGCATCTTTTTCTCGACATCTTCGAGATATTCCGTCGGATGGAAAGCCACTGCTTCATCTTTTGGCGTCATGATGAACTTAACCGGAATTGCGCGGTAGATCATCTGAATAATTTTCATCAGGTTGTAGGGCGTGCTGATCAGCGTAACGCCCATGGCTTTCGCCATTTCAAAAATGTAGCCGTTGGGTACAAAATTTTCCGCGATGACAATCATCGCAGCGCCTTTGGCCATGGCCTTGATCATGTCGTCTTCATGATCATTGAGCACCATGATGGCGCCGGTCAGATCGCGCTCCATCATTTTTTTATCGGAAATGCGCACATCGCCGCTTTTCTGACGGGTGCCCTGATACAGGATGCGTCCGTGCACAACGTCCTGAATATTCTCATCCGGCGTGTCTTTGAGCAGTTCGCGTGTGATGTTGAGATCCTGCATCTGGACTTTGGAAACATCGGCAAGAGTGATCATGCCGGTGTAGTTGGCTTCATCATCCAGGACATAAATGGTCTTGACATGATTGCCGAGCATTAGATCCCATCCATAGCGGAGCGTGTCATTGTGGTTGATGAGCACCGCCTGGTCGATTTCAATTTCTTCCAGCGAATTTTTCGCTGTTTCAAGACGGATCGGCGCTTCGACACCGACCTTTTCTAAAACATATTTGGTTTCCGGATTCAAATGGCCAAGTCTAGCCGGCACAACATTTTCCCCGAGTTTCTGTTTGAGTGCCGACAGAGTGATCGCAGCGCAGATGGAGTCCGTATCCGGTCGTTTGTGACCGATAACGTATACAGGCTGGTTCATACTATCCTCTTCTATTCTTTGCGTTTACGTCTTGCAGATAATTGATGCTTTCTAAACGTATTGTGATGTATTTCTGGTGTTCTCTTCAAGACAGAGTATAACATTTGAAAATTTGGCATCACACGTTAACTCTTTTTCATGGAAGCTGATTCTTTGAAAGCGTTTTGC
>CAOKFJ010000109.1 GCA_948467695.1 uncultured Allobaculum sp.
CGATGAAGATGAACATTTCGTATTCATCCTGGTATTTGACAAATTCGCGGATGGCACCGATGTAGTTTCCGAGCGTCAGACGTCCGGTCGGCTTGATTCCGCTGAGCATTTTCTTCATGAATTCTCCTTTTTAAGCTCATCTGTACAGAGCGCAATGTGACAATTATTGCCCGTTTCTGTACACTTTAGACGTTTATACCAACAAAGTGAACCACAAAGAACCAAGACAATCAACACCGCCCGATCCGCATGAAAATGCATGAAACAAGGGCGCTTAAACGAAAGGGGCTGAATTGGATTGGCATATGTTCTGACCATTCCCGGATGCGCGCGCATCCGTTCGCTTCGTCAGGCTCTCAAGGAGATGGAAGTGGAACCTGTATGTGTTCCCCTATGTTCTCTTTTAACGGATGCAGACGAAAATATGCGATACCTTAGCCAGATTGGCGACTTTATAAAAATGAGTCCGGAAGAGATGATACTTTCGCCGGCAAGTGTTCCAAGACCACTTGTTCTCTTTGAAGAAGATGAAATCGAGATCGCCAGAGCGCTGGCATCGCGCGATTCGTATCCGTCCTGTCTGAAGAAATGCAAAATGCGTCCGGTATGCCTGAGCGCAGACAAACCTGCCGCTTTTGGTGTATTTGACCGCAAAAATTGTGTAAGCGATTTCAAATCGTGTGTTTCAATCGATGAAAAAATATGTAAAATAGTGTCATATGAAATTCTCACAAGGAGGAAACGCATGACTAAGAAATTTGTGTATCACTTCATTGAAGGCGATGCGAGTATGCGTGAAGTGCTCGGAGGCAAAGGTGCCAACCTTGCTGAAATGAGCAAACTGGGTATGCCTGTACCCAACGGCTTCACCATCTCGACAGAAGCCTGCAACCAGTATTATGACGACGACGAAACGATCAACGACGAGATCAAGGAGCAGATCTACAAAGCCCTTTCCGAACTGGAAGAGGAAACCGGTAAGAAATTCGGCGACGACGAAAATCCGCTTCTTGTTTCTGTACGTTCCGGAGCACGTGCTTCCATGCCTGGCATGATGGATACTATCCTCAACCTTGGCATCAATGACACAGTAGCAGCAGTTATCGCTGAAAAATCCGGAAACCCCAGATTCGCCTACGACTCCTACCGCCGCTTCATTCAGATGTTTGCGGACGTAGTTAAAGGACTCTCCAAAAAACGCTTTGAAGAAATCATTGACGAAGTCAAAGCGGCTAAAGGCATCAAAGACGACCTCGACCTTGACGCTGACGATATGAAAGAACTCGTTGCACGCTTCAAGGAATTCTACCGCGCCGAACTCGGCTGCGACTTCCCGACAGATCCGCGCGATCAGATGATGGAAGCCATCGAAGCTGTATTCCGTTCCTGGAACAACGAACGCGCTATCTACTACCGCCAGCAGAACGACATTCCGTCCAGCTGGGGAACTGCCGTTAACGTGCAGATGATGGTATTCGGTAACATGGGCAACAGCTGCGGAACCGGTGTTGCCTTCACACGTAACCCCGCTACCGGCGAAAACAAACTGTACGGCGAATTCCTGATGAACGCGCAGGGCGAAGACGTTGTAGCCGGCGTTCGTACTCCCAACAAAATCGAACAGCTCAAAGAAATCTCTCCGGAAGCTTTCGAGCAGTTCGTTAAAATCTGCGACACTCTTGAACATCATTACAAAAACATGCAGGACATGGAGTTCACCATCGAAAATGGAAAACTCTTCATGCTCCAGACCCGCAACGGCAAACGTACCGCTCAGGCTGCTCTGAAGATCGCCTGCGATATGGTTGACGAAGGCATGATCAACACCGATGAAGCTCTGCTCATGGTTGAACCTCAGCAGCTTGATTCTCTGCTTCACCCGATGTTTGACGCTGCAGCTCTTAAAGAAGCTGAAGCCATCACAGCCGCTCTTCCCGCATCTCCCGGTGCTGCCTGCGGTCAGATCGTTTTCTCCGCTGAAGAAGCCATTGAAGAAGTAGCCAACGGAAAGAAAGTTGTTCTTGTCCGTCTTGAAACATCCCCTGAAGACATCCAGGGTATGGCTGCCGCTGAAGGTATCCTTACTGTTCGCGGCGGTATGACATCCCATGCAGCTGTAGTTGCCCGCGGTATGGGCGCATGCTGCGTATCCGGTGCCGGCGATATCGTTATGGACGAAGCAAACGGATGCTTCACTGTTGACGGTAAGGTATACAACCGCGGCGACTGGATTTCTCTGGACGGTTCCACCGGTAAAGTTTACGGTGAAGCTCTCCCGACAGTACCCGCAGAAATCTCCGGCGATTTCGAACGCTTCATGAAATGGGCTGACGACAGACGCCGTCTGAAAATCCGCACCAACGCCGACACACCGCGCGATGCAGCTCAGGCTGTTGAATTCGGTGCTGAAGGTATCGGCCTTGTCCGTACAGAACATATGTTCTTCGACGGCGACAAGATCAAAGCGATCCGCGAAATGATCGTTGCCAAAACTCCTGAACAGATCAAAGCTGCTCTGGACAAAATGGAACCCCTCCAGCAGGAAGACTTCGAAGGCATCTACGAAGCTATGGAAGGCAGACCTGTCACCATCCGTTACCTCGATCCACCTCTGCATGAATTCGTTCCCCATAAGGAATCCGAAATCATCGAACTTGCTGCAGACATGGGCATCGAAGCTGCTGAACTGCAGTCCATCGTTGACAACCTGCACGAAGTGAACCCGATGATGGGTCACCGCGGAAGCCGTCTTGCTGTATCCAACCCCGGACTTGCAGCAATGCAGACTGAAGCCGTTATCCGCGCCGCCATCAACGTGAACAAGAGACATCCGGAATACAACATCGTTCCTGAAATCATGCTCCCGCTGATCGGCGATCTCAAAGAGCTCAAATACGTCAAGAAAATCGTTGACGAAACAGCCAAGAAGATCCTTGCCGAAGAAGGCGTTGAAATGGAATACCATGTTGGTACCATGATCGAAGTTCCGCGCGCTGCTCTCAAAGCCGGCGAACTTGCTGAAGAAGCTGAATTCTTCTCCTTCGGTACAAACGACCTGACTCAGCTCACATTCGGTTTCTCCCGCGATGATGCTGGAAACTTCCTGCCCAAATACTACGATGCGAAGATCTACGAAAACGATCCGTTTGCCAAACTCGACCAGGAAGGCGTTGGCGAACTCATCAAGATCGCAGTAGAACGCGGCCGCGCTACTCGTCCGAACATCAAACTTGGTGTCTGCGGCGAACATGGCGGCGATCCCGCTTCCATCGAATTTGTAGACGGACTTGGTCTCAACTACGTTTCCTGCTCCCCGTTCCGAGTGCCTATCGCAAGACTGGCTGCTGCACAAGCTGCTATCAAACACTCGAAATAAAACAGTTTGCAACCCGTAGACTGTATACGAGCGATTATTCCTGAATACAAAAAACCGGCATATCCAGAAGATATGCCGGTTTTTTGTGAAGTGCTGCATGCCCGACACACAACCGTGAGGAGGGCGGCCGGGAATGGTAGACCCATCGATTTCATCGAACATGTCTTCAAAGCTGTAAATAATGGACAATTCAGTGATTTTATAGATTCTGTTGTTTCAAATTCTGACTTTTAATTGCATATAACTTCGCTAATCAATACGATGAATGTGGATATTAGCACGAATAAAAGACTCATCCCTGAAACATAGATTGAATCGATTTCCCTATGCAGCGATGACTGTTAACTGACTTCGAGGCGAGCTTGATCAAAAAGATTCAAACGAAGAATCAAAGAAAGGAACTAACGATGAAAAGGCCTATCTTCAGAAGAATTGGAAACAGGATGGAGTGTTTCCATAATGCGATACTTAGAATTCTTGTTTGCGCGCTGGTTCTCTTCCAGTTTGGATGTTCCAAAGCACAACCATTGCCTGGTGCAGACTACCTTCTTATTACTGATCAGCAACTGGCTGCTGTAAATGAAGACGGTTCATGGGAACTGGTCGGGAAAAGGAAGCGCGATGCTGAAGATCAAAATCTGGTCTACTCCACGGACATGTTTTTTGAAAATGACGAATTCTTTTTCGGGAAAACATGCATGTCTAAAAATCAACGTGTTTATCTGGAGAGAATAAGCAAAAATCCCGTAGAAGTGATTCGTAAAAAAATCGCTTACGGAGATACAAACTGTATGGCATTTAATGGGACTGAGCTTTTGACAACAGTGAATCGAAATTCCGAACTGCTGATCTGCAGGTACGATAAAGAATTGAATCTTGTGGATGAATGCTCTCTTGAGTGGATTGAACAGCAGGATATGGAAGGATTTATGTGCTGGGAAATTCAGCCATATGATGATGGATGGATTTTTCTGGTTGTTATACATCCTGCTGGCACTGACGCAATGTATAACGAGAACCATCTTCTGTTTCTGGATTCCGAATTTCAGGTCCATAAGGATTACGACCTTGGATTTTACGATGGAACATACTCTTCTTTTGTCCTCAAGGACAACAATGTCTATTTAAGCCGATATGTCCAGGGTAAAACCGAGTCATTTGAACCAGCATATGGCAGCGCGATTGATGTATTCAGTCTCGAAAGCGGTATGACAACCGCAACGTACGAACTTCCATATACAACAAATGGACGTTTTGTGCAAAACGCCCCTGATGATCTCCTGATTCTTGATCGCTCCAGTGCGCAGACTGATCGACAGATTCCAATCGTTCTTCTCTCGCTCGAAACAGGGGAAACTGTTCCTGTTCGTATCGATCGCGAAGATCTGAATGCAAACGGACCGGCGCCATTTATCTCTGTCGATCAGGATAGAATCTATATCACATATCGCTCTGCTGTCTACAGCTATTCAATAGATGAGCGTGAGCTCGAAACCGTGGATCTAGAAGAGCTCGGTCTATCCGACTATCTTCTCTTTACGAACTGTTCAGCAGACTGACCGATGCGGCTCATCGAACGATTTGTGCTGTGATTGTGCGGATGGCAGATAAGCGGTTTGAGATATTTCATCCAAAATCGGCTGAGCATTGAGGAAAAATTCCAGTACAAGACCTAAAAACCAAACGAGACAGACACCCGACGGGATAATCTGTCTCGTTTTCTTGTGCTTGATTCATTACTGCTTATGCTTGCTGATTTTAAAGTGACTGAGCTCGCAAGAAATGTCTATTCCCAGAATTTGTTTTCCGCGAGTCTTCTTGTTTTCTTTTTGATTTGCGCTTTTTTCTCGCTTCTTGTACGATGCCTTTCTTTTTGCATATTTCGGCTGACCGCATTCGCGTATTTCTGGTTCTGTTTTCTTTCCGCATGCCGTGCAGAATCGTTTTTCTGTTCATGCACAGGTTGTGGTCTGCTTTTTTCGATAGTTTTTCTTCTTCGTGTCTGGCTTTCGGGCATGAGAACGCGATTTCCCGCAACAACTGAGGTGCGTTCTTCTTCTTTTGTACGGCTTTGCGGAGGCAGGGAAATATAGCGCTTCTTTTTAGGAAGCCATCGAAAACGTCCTCCAAGAAACGGTCCGTACAATCCGTGCTGTATGGCGGTTTTGGCGGGATTGGGTTTGAGCCCAAGATTTGTATCGAGCAGATTCATGATCTGCCTCAGACGGTAGTGCGCTTCATCGCCGGACTTGCAGAACACCATGATGTCATCGCCAAAACGCACAAACGGCAGTTCGTGGCGATCCAGAAAATGATCGAGATCCATCAGACAGAGATCGACAAGAAGCGTTGTCAGCTCGCCGGAAGCATAAATGCCCGCAACTTCATACCGTTCGTCAAACCATTCGCTCGCTGTAAGCCTCATGAGCGCTTCATAGACCGCAATGGCGTCTTCGCTGGGAATAATTTTAGCCAGCTTGCGGGAAATAATCCTGCGATCAAGGCTCTCCGAGCAGTTCTGCACATCGATCTGAATCGCCCAGTCATTGCCTGCTTTAAGGTACGCCATACAGCGCTTATGCGCTTTGCGCACGCCTTTGTACTTCTCATAAAAGAAGACAGAATCATCAAGTCTGTTCTGCATCAGCTCTTTGAGCACGATAAAGGCAGCTTCCTGAATCAGACGATCGACTCCGGACAGGACCATAACCTTTCGTGTTGATCCGTCTTTTTTCGGAACAATGACAGCCTGAGCCGGACTGGGTTTCCAGGTCATGTTCAGCATTTCCTTGCGAATGCTGTCTTTTCGGCTTCTGAATTCCTGGACAATCGCATCTGCTTCTTCCTGCGAGCATTTTATACCGCCAACAGCCATCAAAAGGCGTTCGCCGGCTTGCCGTATGGTTTCGTCGTCAAGAATCCAGTCAACAAATATACTTTCAGGCACAGCGATCACTCCTTTCGTTTTTTGTATGGTCAGTGCATCGTCACAGTCGTTTTTGAGTGACGTATGGTTATCCTAATCCAATTTTCAGATAAATTGAACATACTTTTCAAAATATGCTTTCTACGAACCGTGACTATTCACCGATAACTCAAACTCAAAAAAACGCGTGAAGGATCAGCTGTT
>CAOKFJ010000110.1 GCA_948467695.1 uncultured Allobaculum sp.
TCATCGCATGTCCTTTAGCTCCCTCTGGAGGCAGAGAGTCCTTGTTGACCAGAACCGGCCTTGAGCTGCCAATTGGCAGACAGGCATTGAAATCGATCAGACAGGCGCGTGAATTGACGATGATCACGTTGTCCGCCTTCAAATCGAGATACAGATATCCCGCTGCATGCACGCGAGCGATAAGTGCCACGATCTGCTCGAACATTTCACGTCTTTCTTTGCGCCGCGGTTTTGCGGCAAGCCACTCATCGAGCGCTATACCCTCAAAACACGTTTCGATCAGATAGAACACTGAGCCATCCATACCGTTCTCTATAAGTCTTGGAAACCAGTGTCCGTCCAGTTTGCGCAGGACTTCAATTTCCTTTTCAAATGCCGCGATCCATACCTGAGCCGCATCGAGATTCACTTCCTTGCGTATAACCCACTGCGAACGTTTTGAATCGAACAGACGCACCGTTCTGCCTGCAGGCGTCTGTTTAAGCACCTGGATGTTCTGCGGGGCTTTATTCATGGAAGATCAGCTCCACATTGCCCAGATGAAGCGTCATTCCCTCTTTCAGGCGCATGCGGCGAATGACTTTCTTTCCATCGAGTCTTGTTCCATTCGTCGATTTGAGATCCTGTACATACCAGCGTTCCTGCGCGCATGTAAGTTTTGCGTGTGTGCCGGAAACTGATGGATCCACTAAAACAAGCTCGCAGTTCTCATCGCGTCCGATCAGAACTTCGCTGCTGCAAAGCGCAAAGCGTCTGTATCCGTCTTCCAGCCATGCCTGAGGCGCGAATTCTTCCAGAAGAAGCGTCGGTTCCCGCTCCGTTTTCTCCCTCTCTGCTTGCGGTATCAAAGACGCGATCGTTTTTCTTTGCGCGTCCTGTATCGTCCAATCGATTGAACCGTCATCGCCAAAGCCGCAGGATAAACTCTCTGCGCTGTCGTCAAAATGTTTCAAATCTGCAGGCGAATTGAATTCATCCAAACCGCTCTGATCTGTGTACTCATCTCTTTGCCCCATGCCATCTGTTCCTGATTCATTTGTTCTATACGAAGATCCATCGTTTTTCTTCTCGCCTACCGCCATGGGCAGACATGCATCACGCTCGTAAAGCGGTTCATACAGAAAGCGGCGCTCTGCGCTTTTATTGCTGGTGTCTTCATGAAGCATTCGAGAATTGGAATCTTTTTCGAGTTTGGCATCGCGATTGCCGCTGGCGCCAAACAGAAACTGCATCTGATCGCTTCGACCCATTCCTTCTTCCCGCATGCTCATTCCGGATTTGCGGCAGGGATCTTCTGTTTCGACCATCCGATCTTCAGCCAGGTCATACACGCCTGTAAATTCGCTGGCTGATTTCTCTGTTCGTGATTCAAAGCAGAGACTATCGTCATGCGATCGTGATGTACTGCCTGTTTGCGCGTGCTTTTTTCTGCGGCTCATGCGTCCGCCTTTGCGCTTCTGCTCGCTTATCTCCGGCGCTTGATCGCAATCGGCGCTCTGGCAAAGCAGCGAACGGCTGCTGTTTTCGCTCGCCGACAGAAGTGCATCTGACGGTTCATGTCCTCTTGCGCCTGATGTTTGCGCGATTCCGACGGGGGATATGCGATCACTTCCCTCCTGTGCTGCAAGCGGATAGACCGGCTTAGGCGCGTAAAACGGGCGCATGCGGCTTCTGGAAAACAGGAAGCTTCGGTTTCGCGTTCTATACAGGGATTCGAGTTCGCTCTTTAAAACATCCAGAGCAAGCGAACGGCTGAACGCTTTGTAGAGAAGACCGATCAGCTCGTAAGGCTGTCCCTCGAACCGTTCAAGCAGCTGACCATAAAACGAACGCAAATCGTCCTGGCGCTTCATCCATGCTTCAAAGACGAGCGGAGCGCGCACGAAGTAAAAAGCGTCTGCATGACAAGACGTAAAAACGGCATCGCACGAAAGAACTGCAGGCTGATCCTTCATCGCTTTTTCCATCGCATCGAACAGCGCATACAGAAAGCAGCATCCTTTTGATGGATCAAATCGGGTCTGCGCCAGAAAATCATTGAGCGATACAAGCTCCCCGATGGGATAGTGCGCTATGCATGCATCGGTATCGACTGACGACGGCTGCATGAGCGATGGCTCTTTTGACAAGAGCACACTTGCATCAAACTGTCTGGAATCCGCAATCTGCACCGACAGACGCCCGTTTGCACACGTAATTCGGCAGGCGTTTTCGATCATGGTTTGTCACCTCCTTCTTGAGGGCCACATATCGTAATTCGCTAAAAACCCGACTGATGGGCGAAATTTCTCAAAAAATTTTTATCGGACGACAAAACGCGAAAATTTCGGCATAATCTCTCCATCATGAAGACACATAACCCTCGATTTTCCGCTTTCTGGCTTGCCGCGTGGCTCGGACTCCTCCTTTTCTCGATCTATCTGTGCACGCAGTGCGATCCATGGAATGAGAACCTGACCGGACTTGGCTGGGTAGATGGACGCGTACTGCTGATGGCTGTGTACACGCTCTATTCCTCCCTGATCAATGGAGCGCTCTCTTTTCTTGCCATGACAAAAGCCGGCGAAAAGAGAAAAGCCGCCCTGCTCGTTCTTCTGTGGGCACTCGGGACAATCGGCGCGCTGATTCCCTATCACCATGTCTCGAGTTCGCCAGTCTCTGGTCTGCAGACCAATCTGCATCTGCTTCTAAGCAGCGGAAGTTTTGCGATCATCGTTCTCATCTGGTTTTCCATCCTGTTCTTCCCCCACCCCGATCTGGAACTTAAAAAACAGGCTCGGGGCGTTATGCTCAGCATCGCATTCAGTTTTGCGGTTCTTGCCATCTCGCAGAATGTGAGTCTTTTAAGCGAACTGGCTTTTTTCGTCAGCGAACCGCTTGCGCTTATCCTGTGTGCGAAACATAACTGAAGTCCCTGACATCTTTGAAAACTGTGCAGGTCCTTTCTGCGCTCATTTAAATACGTCAGACACGCGCAATCGTCCGCATACAAAAAGAGCACCCTTCCGGGCGCGAATTGTCGTACGACATTCATACATGGAAGGGTGCTCATTATTTTTCTCGAGATCGTCTTGCATACGCGCGCTCAACGCGAGCGCAGGCGTATAAAAAAACCGGCTGGATTATTCAGCCGGTTCGTCAATCAGATGTTTTTCCTGAATCTTTTCAAGGTAGCCATAAGCCTTGTCTACATAGTAGAGGCTTCCGCCGTACTTGATTGTTTTTTCAAAGTACATTTTTGCGACAACATAATCGAGCTGGACATAGGAGATCAGCGCGATGAAGTAGGCGCATTCCGCTTTCTGCAGATTGAACTGAGCGCTCTGCATCACATTCAGGAAGTATTTCTTGCTTTCGTTCAGCTCGCCATGCATCAGGTTGAGCTTGTTTTCAAGCATGCCGTACTGGAAGTTTTTGACGACCATGCCCATCGGACCGCGCGGCATGCGCAGCTTGGACATTTCTTCCGCGCATCGAATAACGCCGGACTCGTCACTGAGCTGATAATACGTGCTGCCCATCAGGGAATAGTACGTAAGCAGATCAGCGGCATTGGCTCTGCGGAATTCGATCAGAACATCCTGCGCGAGCGAAGGCTCGTCAAGATTGATCAGACAGAGTGCCGCAAGACCGCGGTTGGCGAGTTTATAATGCTTGCCGCGTTTCGAGTAGTAAATGAGCGCCGACATGCAGGCTTCCGGATCACAGTCCTGATACAGCAGTTTGGTGATTTCCTGGAAGGCGGTGCTTCGTAAACGGCTGATCCACTGGAATGCGAACATGCACACAAACAGAAGAAGCATAACCAGCCAGATATTGTTGAGGAAGAACAGGACACACGCGATAGCGACAAGACCAAGAACCGATGCAAACTGAGCAGTGTGCATTGTTTTTCTCGTGCTTTCGCCAAGCGCTTTGTATTTTTCATCAAGTGTGTGGTGAAGCGTATAGATTCGAACGATTTCGTCATCACCAGTGATCTTCGCGACGCGCAGACCTTTGCGCACGCCCATTCGCAGGGAAATCCATCCGTAAAGGCTGACAATGAGCATCACCGGCAGACCGATGATACCGATCATCATCGCGACGTCGGGCAGCATGATCAAAAACAGAATCATCAGAAATGTCGATCCGCTGTAGTACGTAGCGATCATGTTTCCGATCTCAAAGACATTGACCAGACCGGCAAAACCAAGACCGGCTGAAACACTGATCATGACTGGATTGGCAGTGAAGAACGCAAGCGTTTCGGCAGGAAGAACTTCCTGCGCCATGTTCCAGAACATGTCATTGGAACTGAACAGCAGCGTCACCAGAAATCCGATCAGAAATGATGCGGACAGTGTCAGAAACTGACGCCGGCAGTTGTATTTCCACATAAACAAAACCCTCTCTAACAGATCCATCGCCTTGTCCCTGGGATGAAGGCATCCGGGACGCGACGACTGTCATAAAACATACATTAGTATAGCTAACAGTTACCGCAAAGATATCGGAAATGTTTTCTCGATCATGTGAAATTATGGTAACGGTCCACTGTCGCGCCACTCTGTCACACTTCAGTCTAATCCATAGCTTTCGTACTGAAATAACATCGAATAATTTGATTTTCGCAATAATAATGTCTGTCTTGCCAATAGCGCAGGAAAGCTTTCTGGAAAGAGTTATTGTGCGCTTCCATCATATCAGGTTGATATGGATGTTGCGTTCAATCACAACCGGAAAGACAAGCCATTTTTTCAGTTCGCAAACCCGAAAGAGATTGCGGCTGCAGGCATGCGCCGGGCATTTCTTCGTTTCATTCGGCAGGCGTTCAGAAAGTATAGAGATCGTTTTCGAATGGAGATTGTGACTTCTTCAGGAATTCAGATCGTATTTGTCATTGAAAGACCTGCTGCTTTGTCGCTGACCGCTCTTTCGATGCGCAAAATTTCTCCTGAATTGTCTGGAAATATATTTGACAATCGTATGGGGAACTCGTATTATAAGTGAGCGTCAACCGAATGGAGTCGTGTCCGAGCGGTTTAAGGTGCAGTCTTGGAAAGGCTGTGTAGGCGAAAGCTTACCCAGGGTTCGAATCCCTGCGACTCCGCCATTCGAAAGTTCAGTCCTGTCAATCGACAGGGCTTTTTCTTTACTCTGTTTTCTGCATTCTGAGTCATGCCAGGGCAGACTGGTTTTCTCTTCCCGTTTTTCTCATACATGAGCGGAATTCAAAATATCTCTTCCTGAACGAAATTCTTCACTGTTTTTTTGACATTTACGAAAAGAACTCGTATTATAAGTGAGCGCCAATCAAATGGAGTCGTGTCCGAGCGGTTTAAGGTGCAGTCTTGGAAAGGCTGTGTAGGCGAAAGCTTACCCAGGGTTCGAATCCCTGCGACTCCGCCATTCGAAAGTTCAGTCCTGTCAATCGACAGGGCTTTTTCTTTGTCTTTATTTTCCAGCCGATCGGATGCAGTTTGGCCAATGCCTTCAAGCCGGGCACCTGTCGCCATACCTGATTGTTTGCCTGCAGATAAAAATTCTGCGCATGCGCTGCACGCTTTTCACTGCTTTTCGCCCCGCATTTTCTGTATCCGTTTACGCCTCTTTATGTATGGTTCAGATTGCAATCACGCTTTGTTGCGTATTCTGCAGAAAATGCCGAAATAATTCGCATTGTACGCTATAATTAAACCAATGAATAACACAGGCGAACGATTAAAAAACATACGGATCAAGCGAAACATGACCGCTGAAGATGCAGCAGCCGCGATGGATCTGACCGCATCTACCATCTACCGCTATGAAGCCGGCCGTACGAAGAATATTCCGCAGGAACGTTTGGAAAAACTTGCGGAGCTTTATGAGGTTTCCATTGCCTATCTTCTCGGCATCGACGATCTCGAAGACGCTTCCCCGCTTGTTCTGACCATTGACGAGCAGTTTTTCATTGAAGACTACCGCAAGCTCAACTACGAAGACCAGATGACACTGAAAGTCCTCTGCCGTCGTTTTCTTGAAGTGGAAAACGATGACGCGCCATTTGTTCAGCTGACGCTCTGATTTCATCCGGATCTCAATCTGTTCACAACCATACATATATTCTGAAAATAAAAGACGGGCCGATCGGCTCGTCTTTTTGCATGAAAATTCTCGCTTCCCTGCACGGGACATCCGCGCGATGTCTCTTACTCTTTGATTTCATCGACTGCGGCTTTGAGCACCTGACCGATGGAAGAATGGATAACAAGATCGGCGTGACTGTCGTATGGTGTTTTGTCGCGGTTGATCAGCACCAGGTATTTTCCATGGAAATACTGAAGCAGACCTGCAGCCGGATATACCTGAAGGCTCGTGCCTCCGACAATCATGCAGTCGGCATGTTCGATTGCGCGAACCGCTTCATACATGACATGGTCATTGAGCGCTTCTTCATACAGAACAACATCCGGCTTGATGATCGCACCGTCTTTCGGGCAGCGCGGGATGCCGTCCTCGTCTCTTGC
>CAOKFJ010000111.1 GCA_948467695.1 uncultured Allobaculum sp.
AAATTAAAGAAAAATCGGTGAGTGACTGGATTCCTTCTTCCCACGAGAAAAACATTACGGTCATTCAATCAAGAGACGATTCCCTCGATGCAAAAATCGAATGGGTTCAGACGGCTGATTTGTATACATCAGACATTACCGGAAATCCGGTCGATCGACTCGTGATTCAGTCAGCGGCATCGGATGGAATTCATCATATTAAGGTTGAGACGCAGGGGGACGACAATCTTCAGCCATTTATTGAATTGTTCTATGGAAACGAACTGCCTTTGAAATTGTCTGGAAACGATTTGGTCAGTGTGATTCCAGAACATTTCATTCATGGCGAGTTGACCAGTCTGAAGGTTTCGACCGGACTGCCCTGGGAAGCGATTGAGGATAAAGCTTTTTTGGGAAAAGAAGTCACGCTTGAAGATCTGATCTTCACGCTGAAACAGGATGAAGGCATATCCAAAGAGAAAGCGGCAGAAGAAGCCGATGCACTTATTCGCAAGATGTATCCCGAACTTGAGGATGCGAAAGAATGCACAATGCGGATGCATTTCGCCACTCTGCCCAGCGATCGGGTCTCTACAGGATTTCAGCTGTTTCTGAACAAGGATCTGGAACTGTTCGCTGTTCCGTCTTTGCAGACATCGACATCGTTTAAAGTGTATGCGGATGGTCGTTTAGTCACGGATACCGCCAAAGATCTGAAGCGATGTCGCATTAAGCTTCATGACAGCGCAGCCAAAAGAATGATCAAGCTGCTTTCCGATTATGGAGAATTCGCTGCTGGCGAGTCAGAGGTTGAACGTGATTTCTACAATAAGATCGAGCGGCAGCTGAATGCGCCCGAAGAGCTGAGCGATACGGAATCGACAGACGTAAAGATTAGCGATATATATGGCGAGTGGGAGATAGATTACTGGCGGACAATGGAGATGAGTCACATGACCATGTCGGAAATCCTTGGCGGAGAACGCGAATTCGGATGGAATTACATGTCCATTACGGAAGATGGACGCTTCGATACCGAATGCTATGTCAAATTTAAGTTTGGAGAGGTATACGGCGGATCTGGCAAGATTTATCACGGAAACGATGGTTTGCTGTACTATTCGATCACGCCGATCGACGGTGGAATTTCTGATGGCGTAGGTAATCTCTTCTACACAGTCTGCGATACCGGAGAAGCTGAACTGAAGATGCCCTTCCAGACCGGTGATCAGGAAATTTTCATTTACTGGAAGAAGGTAAAGTAGCTGACCGCTCCAGCGCGCCTGCGCGTTTTGGATGAATCAGTCAAAAAGACGGATCTATCCGGATGACTCTTTTGAGCATTCATAGGACGCGAAGAGACGAAAAAACATATGCTGCGATAGTTAGACGCGAGGCCGAGAGAGGGTTTCGTGTCTTTTTTGTGGCGGAATATTCAAATATCCTGTTCATCAATTTGAACAATCGTGAATTTCTTGTTCATAAGTGTGAACAAGATGCGAACTGTTGGTATGAAATATTGAAAATGAAAGAGTAAAATATGAAAATTCTTGAATTCGGTCAAATACTGAACATTTTCTATAGAACGTGCTCCAAGCGTACGCAAATTCATGCAGAAACGTACAGAGGGTTTTACCATAAGTGTTCGATTGATTGAACACACGTTCAAACATTGATTGTTAAGTGTGTCCGATCGCATCTGGATGGGAATGATCGTTCGCTGTCCATGCGATCGGGATCGATTGTCAGGAGGTATTGCAAAACTATGATTTACGCACTCAATATTGGTGCTGCTATTCTGGTCGGTCTTCTGCTGACTCGACTGGGAAACAAATTCAAACTGCCCGACGTTACGTCGTATCTGATGGCGGGACTTCTGCTCGGACCATGTCTGATCGGTGCCCTCGGTATTCCCGGACTCGGCTTTCATTCTTTTGAAGAAGTCGAAATCCTTTCCCCCTTCAACGATGTCGCTCTTGGATTTATCGCGTTCGCGATCGGAAGCGAATTCCGCTGGAGTCATATCAAACAGACCGGCAAAGCCGCGGTGATCATCGGTATTCTTCAGGCGGTCATCACAACCGCTCTTGTCGATGTTGTTCTGATTGGAGTAAGCTTCGTTCTTCCGGATCTGCTCACGCTTTCCGATGCGCTGATTCTTGGCGCCATCGCCGCCGCTACCGAACGTGCCGCTACGCTGTTGGTTGTTCGTCAGTATAAGGCGAAAGGTGTAGTGACATCGACTCTGCTTCCTGTAGTTGCTCTTGATGACGCGGTAGGTCTGATTCTGTTTACGGTATCCTTCGGTGTTGCGACACATCTCAATGCGCCCGGTGGTGCAGATGCCGCTACACTGATCGTTGAACCGATGCTTGAAATCATCGGCTCCATTGGCGTCGGCGCTCTGCTTGGATGGCTGCTCACTCACATTGCGCGCATCTTCCATTCCAACCGCAACAGAAACTCTCTGATCGTCAGCTTCATCATCTTCGGTGTCTGCATCTCGACTATGAAGTTCCATATCGGATCCCTTCACTTCGGTCTTTCCTCGCTGCTCGTCAATATGATGCTTGGTACAATCTTCTGCAACTTCTGCAAGAAGTCCGAAGACCTTATGGACCGTGCCGACAGATGGTCCGCTCCGCTGATGACACTGTTCTTCGTGCTGAGCGGCGCTGAACTTAACCTGTTCGCATTCGGCAACGTGCTCGTTCTGGCGATCGGTCTGATCTACATCGTGACCCGCTGTGTCGGCAAGTACTATGGCGCTGCGATCTCTGCCTCGATTTCCAAAAGCCCGAAGGAAGTTCGCAAATGGCTCGGTATCACTCTCTTCCCGCAGGCTGGTGTCGCACTTGGCATGGCGGCTACCGTAGCGGCTCGCATGGGCGCAGATGGCGCGATGATTCGAAACGTTGTTCTCTTCGGTGTAATGATCTACGAAATGGTTGGACCGTCTCTGACCAAATACGCGCTGACAAAAGCCGGAGAAATCACGCCGCTTCAGTAATCGACAATTCCTCATACGAATTGCATTGCTCAAAGCAGGCTTTTGCTTCGTATGCCTGAATGTTCATGAAACTTCGCACGCCTCTCAAGGCGACGCAAATACACCCAATAAACGCAATGAACGCCTGATCGAAAATACTCGGTCAGGCGTTTTTTGAATTTGACGGGAGCGATCAGTATCCATCGCAGGTTCTCTTGTGCGAGGCGACTGAACAAGTCGCGCATCAGGCAGGAGGGAGCGCATATTGGTTGTTCATTGCTGGGCAATCTGCATTGCTTCGCATGTTTACGAGCGGCACAGCCATGTAATCGCCGATGCAAGTCTTGCATCCGGATTTTGAAAGTGATTGCACGGATTCCATTCGAATACGCATGGAATCTTGCGCTCGCAAAGAAATCGCGCGATGGCTTCTGTCCTGTCGGCAGTTCCTGAAAGAAATCGGTTTGAAGTCCTGGATTCTTTAGTGCCCAAAGACAGATACACAGCGTGGGGCATGGAGAAAAAAGGCGTGCTGGTATACCAGTCTTCAAAATCCGGATACCAGAGCGATCCGGAAACCGAAGCGAATCGTGTAAAACAGCTGCTTTCTAAATGACTTGCGTAAAGCGCGAAAAGACCCGCCATCGAATATCCGATCAGACCGATCCACAAGGGAGAGGAAGGCAGACGCTCAAGTACGGCAGGAAGTATCTTCGATTCAATCTCATCGAAAAACTCTCCTGCATGACCTGCATAAACGTCATCTGAGGCTATACATTTTGCGCAAGGCCAAGGCGAAAGTTCATCATTCCAGTTTGTCACCTCGACAATCAGAAGATTGAACATACGGCACGAATGACGCGAGCAGGATTGAAGAAGCTTCGCTGCGTCGCTTTGTCCGGTGATCCAGACGATTAAAGGAACCGGGTGCAGGGAACGCAAAAGCAGCGTTGTTTTTCGACTGCCGAACTCGATTTTGTATTCGCCTTTTGCGGAGTGATATTGTGACGCAGAGATGGAGAGGGTCTTATCGGGAGATCCCGAATTACAACATGAATCCTTTCCATTCTGTACAGAACTTTGTTCATGTGGATCGGGAATCGAATCGGACTGAGCTGGTGTGAATATGGACATGGAATGACCTCCTGCAGTTTGTCCGTGTTGCGTTCTCTAGTGGAAGATACTGATGAATTCATGATAACGCGGTTGATCTCGTTCACTTGGAGAATGACGAAAAGAGTGATTCGTCTCTATACGCTATCTTTTGTGCAGATTTGAAAATCCACTCTGTATTGTCCATTCGAACGAGCTGAATGGAATACAGAGTGGATCTTTTTTTCAGCTCAAAGAATTAAATGACGTGTGAAAGATGAAACACAAGTGTGAATATTCCTGCTTGCGGCTCGAAATGACATCCTTCATCAGGAATGAAACGAAGAAGCGAGATTAGGATCGCAACCGGTGATTTTAAGTTCACCTAACTATGAATACATAATCGAACTTGTATTTAAATATTTCTCAAAGATATTATTACTATATATTTAGGAATCGAATTTATTGACACAGGAAAATGACGGATTTGAGTGCAGGAAATTTGATTTGCAAAGAAAGGATGGAAATAAGGATCAATGATATCAATAAGAATGGCGAATGTGTTTATTACGGGGTGCGTGTACTTCTTTGTTCAGGCACTGGTGGTACTGCTGATGTCTGATAACGCAAATGTGGATGCTTGCCTCGGACAGATGGCTGGAAGCGGAGTGATGCTGATCGTCTCTCTTGCCTGGAAGCATTTTGCGATCAAACGCGTGGAAAAAAAGATAGCCAGAAATAACGAGGAACACGCAAAGCAGCAGATGACTGCGCAGCGTTCTTTTGAGCAGTCACAGGATGCGTACCAGCAAGCATCTCGTGCACCGTATCAGGATGCGTATGGAGAAAATGCGTATTCTAGCTACAGCGATCAAAGCGCATATACCAGCGGAAATACGTATTCGAAGCAGACGGAATACAAGCCGCAAAACGTTTATGCGCAAACACGGCACGTCCACGATCGACAGAGCGATACCTTCGGTAAAATGTGCGCGTATTGCGGCGAACCGCTTAACTATAATGAGACGACCTGTGGATACTGCGGAATGCCGCAGACAGATGCTTCTGCGTCAGAATCTTATGGACAGTTTGAGATCTGAAGATAAACAGTAATCGAGCGAGTCTCATAAACGAAAATCGAAAATTGAGAAAAGATTTGAGAAAGAGAGTAATGAAATGTCTTTATTAACAGGTCTTCTAGGAATCATTTTTCTGGCATCCGGCGGCGGATATCTGCTGGTCGCAATCGGTACGCTGACGACTGGCGAGAGTGCGCCCGCGGATATGCCGATTTCCGCAATGCTTATGTTTGCGGCACTGTTTCTGATCATCGGGTATTTTCTATGGCGGAAAAGCAGAAATATAAAAAAGCAGAAAGAAGTAGAAAAACAGCTTAAAGATGCGCGAAAGATGACGATTGAAATCAATCGCAATCAAAATAATCCCGCATTGAATGGATCGATCAACACAAATGCGGCATCCCGCAAAGCAGATAAAACCGGAACCCATGATCAGGAAGGTTCTGCGACTGTGGATGGATCTGCGCAGCAGGAAGTCATCTCATACACGCCAAATGGACGAATTCACACAAAAAACAACTCTTTACAAAAAAATCAGTGCGAATACTGCGGGGAAATTATTCCTGAAGATGTAATGATCTGTCCGCATTGCCACATGACTGTCGCATCCGCTGCGAAATGAACGATTCGATACATACAGAAGCTCAAAATGCGAACGACAGTACGAAAGGATAAACAATGAAAACAAAAACTGATTCTAAAGACGATGCTTGCGATTTCTCTGCTTGGAATGGCAGGATGCTGCTCACCCGACAATCCCGGCAAGCAGCCAGGTGATCAGCCAGGAAATGCTTCTTCTGTTGAAAGCACAGGCAGCAAGGGAACAGAAACAGTAGATCTTAATCTGGTTCTATGAAAAATCGTGTGGGATAGCCCAGAAGTCACGCGGGTCGGTAACGGCTCATATCCATCAGTTTCAGGAAGAAGTATTCATCGTCTGGATATCCATATTCCATTCTGCGAACAGTCTTGATTCGATTGTTGATCCCTTCGATTTTCCCGTTCGACAGACGTAGAACCGCATGCGTGATTAACCCTTCCCAGTGGTTTCTGATCAGTTTGGCAAACCAGGCAAAATGCGAATTCTTTGTTCCTTCGCATATCTCCAGAATCCGGGTTAAATGATCTGCCATTTCATCTTCGCTTCTTGTGTCATAGGCCTCCTGGAGTTCCTCTTTCACCAGATCCAGTGCGAAGAACAGTTCATTCTCTTTGAGCAGCTTCTTGTATCTCTTCAACAGTCCGCCTTTTCGGACTTGCGGCTCTTTACGGAAGAGAACACTGCCGTTCTTCAGAAGCACGCCCTGCTCTGCAAGA
>CAOKFJ010000112.1 GCA_948467695.1 uncultured Allobaculum sp.
ATAAGTATCTTGTAGGGATTGGATATTTAAGTGAAAGATTAACAAAATAAAGATGTGAACTTGAATGCCTATTGGGAATTTTATTCGCGGGACATTGAAAAAAGCAAGATGAAATGTGCAAGCTTTGAAGTCAAAGAAACGAAAGCGGTGGTTGTGAGCGAATATAGTCATAATATATTCTGCTAAAAATGACAAATAACGGATGCGCAATCAGAATCAGCATAAATGCTCAAAACGTATGAGAAAAGCGTCTGCGCTCTAGCGAGTGCGGCTGAAAGAATGTAGGCGGGTTGATGTTTCAAGGCCTTTTGCATTCTTTTTAATGCTGATCGCTTTGCCTTGAAAAGAGCATGGCATCGCCAAATATCAATCTCCGTATGCAGTGAATCCTGGATTCTGGAATATGAAGATGCAGGGGTTCAATCAGTATGTGCAAAGCTCTCTTCGCTATGAAAAGAGTTGAAAAACAATCGTGATTGGCATGAGTAGCCTGAATTGTATCATGTATAATAAAGACAACTACTTAACGAACCGGAGGGAATAAACATGTTTATTCGTAATGAAGCTTTAGCCGAAATCATTGCCGGCACTCTCCATAAAACCCCAGAAACACTTGAGAAAGAAGACCTCCGCGATCTGATTCAGCTTGATGCATCAGACCGCGACATTGATTCCATCGAAGGTCTTCAGTACGCTGAAAACCTGGAGAGAGTCAATCTTTCAAACAACGCGCTCAAAAACGTCGAGGCGCTGCGTCCGCTCGCCAATCTCGTGGATGTCAACCTGAGCGGAAACCGTCTGCGCGACATTGAGCCGCTGAATGCGCACTATCAGATCCGCAAGCTGAACCTTTCCCGCAACAATCTGTATGTTATGGACATTTCCGCTGTCGGATCGATGATCAACCTCGAAAATCTCAACCTGAAACGCGCCAAGATCGACTCCCTTGACTATGTGGAAAACTGCAAACACCTCAAGGAAATCAAGATCAACACCGAAAACGGACCGTTCAACTACTCCGTTCTTGGCATGCTGCCCGAACTGAAGAAACTCGACATGGGTGGAATGCGCCGCTATTACATCGAAGATCTTTCTTTCCTGCGCCACATCGAAGAACTGAATCTTTCGACCAACCTGATCTCCGACATCGCTCCGCTTTCTTCCATGGATAATTTGAAGAAGCTCGATGTTTCCAACAACCCGTATCTGACCGACTACATGCCGCTCAAAGACTTCCCGTCGCTTGAGATTCTGAACATGGACTACAACCATGCCGACAACTTCGGCTTCCTTGCCGAACTGCCCAAACTGCATGTTCTTTCCATGGAGCAGACCGGCTTCTCCGATATGCGCGATCTCAACCACATCAAAGATCTGCAGGTGCTCAACATCTCCAAAAACGAACTGACACATGTTGACGAGTTCACCAATGTCGGCAACCTCAAAGCGCTCAATGCGGAGTTCTGCCTGCTTGAGAATGTGGACTTCCTCAAAGACGCGAAGAAACTCGAAGTGCTCGATCTCTTCACCAACCGCATCACAAGCATCGACTGCCTCAAGAATGACACCGAACTTGTGGATCTCAACGTTGGACGCAACCAGATCAAGAGCATTGCCTGCCTTGAAGACATGCACCGTCTGAAAATTCTCTCCCTTGAGAACAACAACATTACCGACCTCAAACCGCTCGAAAAACTGACTGAGCTTTGCGATGTCGATCTCTACAACAACACGATCGTTGATCTGAAGCCGCTTGAAAAACTGCAGTTCATTTCCTACCTGCGTCTCGACCACAACATGATCAAGGATCTCGCGCCGCTTTCCAAACTGCGTTTCCTGCGCCAGCTCACACTGAAGGCCAACTACATCACGGATGTAACACCGCTTAAAGATCTGCCGCTGCTCCAGGCTCTTCGTCTGGAAGACAACCCGATCATCGACACTTCCGCGCTTGAGAAAATGGCGTTCTACGACAAATTCACTGACTAAACAATCCAGGCATCGTCCGAAAACGGGCGGTGCTTTTTTCTGGCGATTCCCATTTTCTTTGAAAAAACGGCTGACATGGTAGAATCCATGACGAAGAAACGAAGAGCATTAAGCAGAGGAACAACATGAATATTCGACTCGCACAAACAGGCGATCTGGCACGCCTGAATGAACTGTACGTGATTGCCAGAAGATATATGAAAGAAAGCGGAAATCCGAATCAGTGGAAAGACAACCGGCCCACCCAGGCGGCGATTCTCAATGATCTCGAGAAGAAACAGTCCTATGTGATTGAAGAAGACGGCATTATCTACGGTGTTTTTGCGTTCATTCCAGGAGATGATCCAACCTATCATGAAATCGACGGCGCATGGATGAATGATGAAGAGTACGCTGTTCTCCATCGCATCGCCTCCAGTCAGCAGAAAAAAGGGATCTTCAAAATCGCTATGGATTTCTGCGAAAGCCGCGCGGCAAATATGCGCATCGACACGCACGAAGATAATCTGACCATGCAGCATCTTCTTAAGAAAAGAGGCTATACCTACTGCGGGATCATTTTTACTGATGACGGCACACCGCGTCTTGCCTATCAGAAGAAAATGTCGAACACTCAGTAATACCGAAAATATTTATTTACCGCCACAGACAGAGCGCTCAGCCGTTCTGTCTGTTTTCTCTTATGAGAGGAGCGTTCAATTCTTCACTCTTGCGAGTTGTGGACTTAACGCGTATTTCCTCTACAATGAATCCCGTTGATATCGAGAAAATCACGATAAATAAGACCTGATCATGCCTATGCGCAATGTAAACTCGCGAATACATGCATGGTCGAAGGGGGAATGATAGGTGAAAAAACAAAATCGAAATCTGTGGATATGGACATCTGTCTTTTTCGCGTTTTTTGCGGCGTATCCCGGACTGATCGATCATGGCGTAAAATCTGTTGCGCTGCGTTTTGGTATGTATGCGATCCTGGTCGCGCTGGTTCTGTATCCGCTCTTTCGTTTCGGACCGAACCTGAAATCATGGCTGCTGGGACAGAGATGGTTTAAATCGCTCTTCTTGTATAAAGGAAACCGGACAGTTAACCGCGCCGTTTTCTGGGGGATCTTCGCACTGTACGTGATCGTCTGGACAGGCGTGCTTTTCGTTCTGTATCCAGGGACATTCGGTGCGGATGCGCCGATCCAGCTTGGCATGTTCAATGGAGACAGAGCGTTTACCACACATCATCCCTGGCTTCATACACTGATTGTCGGCGGGATGATCAATGGTGCGAACGCGCTGTTTGGAAATGCGGATATCGGTGTGTTTCTGTATATTCTCATCTTTCAGATCTGTTTCTGCGCATGGGCGATTGCCTCATCGCTCAGCTATCTGAATGAGAAGGGACTCTCGCCGATCGTTACGATTCTGATGGCGATTATTATGGTGTGCAGTCCGCTCAATATGGTGCTCGTGTGCTATACGACCAAAGACATCGTTTTCGCGCCAGCTCTTTTGATGTTCATTCTGGCAGTATGCAGACTGCTCTATCCAGCAGACACAAAAGCGAACAGCGCAAAGACGGCTCGAAATACGCTTATCGGACGGACAGCGGCCATCGTTTTCTGGGGTGTTGTCATGTGCATGCTTCGCAACCAGGGACTGTATATGGTCGCTGCAGCGCTTGTGGTTTTTGCGTTTGTCTTTCTTCGACAGTACAGAAAAGCGAGAATTCGGGCGTTTATGCTTTCGCAGGTGCTTGTTCTTGTGCTTGGCTGGGTGATGACTTCAGCAATCCCTTCTGCCGTGGGAATCAAGATTTCCAATCCGCGCGAAATGCTTCCCGTTCCGATTCAGCAGATCGCGTACATTCTCAACCACAGCGACAATGCCGAAGAAAAGTTCGTCGATGAAAAACTGTACGATGAAGCTCTTGAGTGGTTCGATGGATTCACTCCAGACAAAATTGACAAATTTTCCGCGGACAATGCCAAGGATGTTTTCAAAAACGAGAAGTTCACCGAAAACCCGATGGCTTTTGTACAGATGTATCTGAAATTTCTTTCGCTCGATTTAGGCGGCGCCATTCAGGCGTATGCGCATCTGACAGCACCCTATCTCGATATGCGTGTCAGCCCGTATACACCGCTGGCGTTTATGACGAGCTATGATGACTACGCCAAAGCGCACGGCATCACCACCACGGATCGAAAACAGTCCAAAGCCTTTGAATGGCTGCATCACACGATGTTCTCGACATGGCCGACACAGAACTGTCCGCTGTATCTGCGCTTCTATGATCCGGGACTGGTTCTGTATCTTCTGATCTTCATGCTTGGCTGGTGCATGTTCCGCAAGAGCCCGTTTGTGCTGAGTGTGTCGCTGTTTACCATCCTTTACGTGCTGACTATGCTGCTTGGCCCCGTATCGCTGCTGCGCTATTCATTTGTCTATGCGATTCAATGGCCGTTCCTGTCTGGCGCGCTGCTTCTCGATCTTTTCAGACCGAAGAAGACAAGTTCAAAGCGGACAAAGCGAAAAGCAGAGAAGAAATACGACAACGACGTTGAAGATGCCGGGACGCTTGCTTCGATCGAGTCATAAAAGCATAATCCGTGCGATTCATCAAAACCGAGAAACATTCTGGGACCTCGTTTATGCAGGTCCTTTTTTTCTTGCTCCTGAATAAAAAAACGATCCGGCAGTTTGCCGGATCGGAGATGGAATTTTGAAAATCAGCTGCGCTCAACACGCTCAAAGACAAGAACCGTTCACTCTGTATTCGTCGGTCAGCTGGCGGCTGATGCTTTTCTGGTCATTGTCTTGACCATCTGCCAGAACTTGCGGATCAGCCACGAAAGAATGAACGAAAGCACGAACAGAACAGCAGCCAATGCGAGCGTCGCAAGCATGCTCGAAATGAAGCCGCCATTCGTCGAGAGAAAATACTGGCGAATCTTTTCCACCCATCCTTTGCTTGCCAGAATGCGCAGAATGGGGAAGTGGAGTATGTAGATCATGAAAGTGTAGGAAGCGGCTGATGTGATGAGCAGCTGCGTTCCCGCAGACAATGCGCTTCTTAAGGCCTGCTTTCCTTTTTTCTTTTTTGTTTTGAAAAGAGAAAGCGAGAAGACCATCACGCACACTGCTGCAAGCAGTCCCCATGCGGAATACCAGTACAGAGCGCTGGAGTCCGCCATATCGACTGCATAGTGTCTCATCTGCACAACTGCGCGCAGATAGTTGATCGCAAAGAAAAGAATACAAGAGCAGACTGCAGCCAGCCAGTTGGCGAAGAGATGGCGGTTTCGATAGAGGATATGTCCCCAGATCATTTCGATCGCTGCCGGAACGGCTCCCCATACAAGGTAATGGGAGAACCCGGCAAGCTGGTTTGACGTGAAGTCATTGACGATAAAAAAGCCTAGCGTCAGGATCATAAACCCGATCGAGGCTGCTTTCGATTTGTCGAGCAGCTTTACAAGCAGCTTGAGAAGCGGAAAGAAAACAATGACAACCAGATTGACGTACAGATACCATAGATGATCCATACCGGCGACACCGTTTTTCCAGTGCAGGAAATCCGACGCGAGCTGATGCCAGTCGAGCGGCACGCTGTCCGCGAAGAATACCACATTGACAAGTATGCCTAGAGCGCTTGCCAGAAGAAGCGGGATAAAGATTCGGATGATCGCATTTTTGAGTGTTTTTCCATAGGTGGAGGAGAACAGGAAGCATCCTGTAACCATCCAGAATATAGCAACGCCATCCGCAAACAGACTGGCGATCAATACACGTCCGAATGCATGCGTGCCATCAACGAGAGAGGGCGGATAGGAATGACAGCACAGAACAATCAGGCAGGCAATCAGCCTGGCGATTTCGATGCGGACGTCCCGGTTATTCTTTTTTACTTTTTTCATGCCACCTCCCGGAATCTTGGATTCGCTTTTGTTCGGTCTGTAGAGACTGCATCGGGCAGCGGTCGCTGAAGACAGGTTTGAACGCTGACAAGTGCTGATCTTGTGAGAACAGGCCGTATTGCTCTATATTGTAGCAATTCCTTTACGCAGATCGAAACGCTCTAGAAAGATGGATCAGATTCTTCGGTGAACTTCAGAGAATCCGCGGTGGATGTGTGTATGTGCAGGACGTGAAGTTTTCCATCAGCATATGGTATGAATAACTGGAATAAAAAAGTTTTTTTGGGGTATTGCGTTTTGTCAGATTCTGAGTAGAATAACTCTTGTTCGAAGAAAGGAACAGAGATCACTCCTCGATCTGTTCACGAAAACAAAAAATCTTGTTGACGAATCTTCGGAATCTGATATACTAATCAAGGTCATGAGGTCGTGGTGGAATGGCAGACACGCTACTTTGAGGGGGTAGTGAGCTTA
>CAOKFJ010000113.1 GCA_948467695.1 uncultured Allobaculum sp.
ATCTTTGGACTCCATTTAGATATTTCCTCTGTCTACTTTACAAGGACGCATCAGAATTCTGTCAGGTTTTACCAGGAAGATGAGAGAGGTGCTCGAGGGACTTTCGCTCATCGTGGATTTACTGATGAGCAAAGCGTTTCAGGATCGGGACGCTGTCCAGACGCTGCTAGATGTCCTTATTCCCGAATACCGTTTTACAGTGCTCGAAGCGCGCACGCAGGTCGAGGCAGGAGACCTGGCGCACCGCAATGTCCGCTTTGATATTCTGGCGATCGACAAGTATGGCAGACGCGTAAATATTGAGATGCAAAGGTCGAAAGACGGCTTCTCGTTTGAGCGAATACGCTATAATATGGCCATACTTGACGGGCTTGCACTGGAAAAAGGTATGGATGTTAAAAAACATTCCAAATAATTTTGTCATCTGTATTACGGCATGGGATCCATTTGGAGAAGGACTTCCGATCTATCACCGCAGAGGTCGAATTGAAGAAACAGGGGAACCATGTGAAAACGGAGCGCATGAGATTTACGTAAACGGTGCATGGCGAGGCGATGACGCGTTTGGCAGGTTAATGTCGGATCTGCACAGTCTGACATCGGAGGGCATGCACTATCCGGCACTGGCGAATGTCGTGCGAAGATACAAAGAAACGGAGGAAGGCAGAATGGAAATGTATGAAGGATGGGAAGAACTTAGACAATATGATCATCTGCTCACAGCAAAGAAGTTCATCCAAATGGGGATGTCCCCCACCGTAATTGCGGAAGGATTGGATCTTTCACTCTCCAAGGTGGAGGTTTTGCAGAAAGAATGCGAAGCGGAAGCAGTCGAAGCCAAAAAGCATCAACTGGAAGCTTAAATCGACATACCTATGCGATGTCAACTCTGCAGAGTTTGACGTCGCAGGGGGGCGTATTATCCGGCACTGGCGAATGTCGTGCGAAGATTTTAAGAAACGGAGGGAGGAAGAATGGAAATGAATGAAGGCTGGGAAGCGTTTGCGGAAGTGTTTCGAGAATACGACCATCTGCTCATAGCAAAAAGCATGATTGAAGATGGATCAGCTTCTCTAGAAAAAATCGCACAGTGGCTGGAACTTCCCTTCTCCAAAGTGGAAGCATTGCAGAAAGAATGCGAAGCGGAAGCAGCTGAAGCAGAAAATCACTCGATGCAAACTGAAGGACAAACAAATTCATAGCTGAAAACAAAGCAGATTCTATGCTGAAAACTGAGCTGTAATGAGCATTCCGGTTATGCAGCATGACTTGAATCACAATGGGTCGATCCATTTGAAAGAGCGATTGCGACTTGTTCTGCCGATTCAATAACAACGCACAAAACAGGCGGATATCTGAGAAGAGATATCCGCCTGTCTGCATATATTTGAGATGAAGTTTATTCTGGAATACAAATTAAATCAGTTCGGCTTTTTCAAAAGCTTTTGCCAGACCGTCATTATCGATGGTATCGGTAATCCAGTCAGCAGCTTCTTTGGCTGCGGGCGTTCCATTTCCCATACAGATCCCGAAATCAGCGCCTTTGATCATCGAAATATCATTTTCAGAATCGCCAATTGCCATTGTGCGCGCTGTCGGATTGACTTTTTCGCGGACAACTTCCATAGCTGTGGCTTTGGTTAAGCTGCGGTCGCTGATCTCTCCGCTTCGAAGTCCTTCGACAAAAGATACGCCAAATGGCGTGAATTCGAGTTCTTCCTGTTCGATCAGTTCATCAAGATTCTGTCCTTCTTTGAGGCAGACCGAAAATTTCATGATCTTGCGGCAGTCGTCATCGCTCATAAGCAAGACGTCAGTGAGGTTGTGCGATCCTCCAGTTACGCGGTTCTGTTCGAGATGAGCTTGGAGAAAACGGCAGTATTCCGGTGTGCCAAACGACTGGTGCGTACCTTCCGGGCAGAAGGCGATGTCGTGATCGCTCAGCCACTTCATGATGCGTTTTGTTTTTTCGGCTCCAAAAGGATGGAAAAAGAGCTGTCTGCCGTCAAGCCAGATTTCGCTTCCGGCAGAAAAGCAGTAGCCGTCAACGGGAATGCCTTCGAGTGTCGGCATTGCGCTTGAGCGGGCTCGGCCGGTATTGATGAAAATTAGATTTCCGTTTGCGCGAGCCTGTTCTACTGCGCGCATGGCGGAAGCGGGGATAACCTGATGCATCCAGAATGTGCCGTCCAGGTCGAGAAAGACGAATGTTTTCATGAAAGTTCCTCTTCAAATACATGGCTGTATCCATGTAAGCGTGTCCATATGTATGTTCATTTGATTGGTAATGTAAAGATATACAGATTGGCGCAGATAGGATAGCGCATTGACGGCGGGAATGCAAAAGATCAAGGCGCACGACAGGATGTAAATAAGCCCGTATCCAATGATTTGGATACGGGCAGATTTTCATTTCTGTTTTGAAGAGTTCGTTTCGAACGAATTATCCTTTTTTGGTCAGTTCGTTCATCGCTTCGTCCACTTCCTCCTGAGTCAGTCCGCGAGGTGCGGGCGCTTCTTCAACGGGAAGTTTGGGAAGTTCAGGTGTTTCTTCGACAGCGGGTTTCTCGACAACCGGCGCATTGGGATCGGTAATTGTTCCATATGTCATCAGGTTGCTGATTTCTTCGTTGGTCAGTGTTTCGTGTTCATACAGGTTGTGCGCGATCAGATCGAGCAGATCGCGGTTTTCGTTGAGGATTCGCTTGCAGTTGTCGTGGCAGGAATCCACAATCGAACGGACTTCGCGGTCGATTTCGGTAGCGACACCGGCGGAGTAATCCGAGCCTTTGGTATAGTCGCGGCCGAGGAAGACGTTGCCTTCCGGATCAGCGTACTGGATGGGTCCAAGCGAGGACATACCGTATACGCGAACCATGTTTTTGGCAATGGATGTCAGTTTTTCGATATCGTTTACCGCACCGGCGGAAATTTCGCCGAAGACGATTTCTTCGGCTGTGCGTCCGCCGAGCAGGCCGGTGATGGTCGCTAACATCTCCGATTTGCGGTGGAAGTATTTCTCTTCTCGCGGTGTCATGAGGTTGTAGCCTCCGGCATCGCCGCGCGGGATGATGGTGACTTTCTGGACGATATCGGCGTCTTCGAGTTTCAGACCGATAACCGCATGGCCGGCTTCATGGTAGGAAACGAGCCATTTGTCTTTTTCTGTATATTTTTTTGATTTCTTGGCAGGTCCCATCATGACGCGGTCAATGGCTTCATCAAGGTCTTCCTGCGTGATTTTTGTTTCTTTGTTGCGCACCGCAAGGATCGCGCTTTCGTTGAGCACGTTGGCAAGGTCCGCGCCGGAGAATCCGGGTGTGCGCTGCGCCAGGTTTTTGAGTGAAACCTCGGGTGAAAGCGCCTTGTTGCGGGCATGGACTTTGAGGATTTCCTCGCGTCCTTTGACATCGGGCAGCGATACGGTGACGTTGCGGTCGAAACGGCCGGAACGGCGAAGCGCCGGGTCAAGAACATCGGGACGGTTGGTCGCCGCGATAACAACGATGCCGTTGTTGTCGGACATACCGTCCATTTCAACGAGCAGCTGGTTCAGTGTCTGTTCGCGCTCGTCGTTTCCGCCGCCCATGCCGGCGCCGCGCTGGCGGCCGACCGCATCGATTTCATCGATGAACAGAATGCAGGGGGCGTTTTTCTGTGCGGTTTTGAACATGTCGCGCACGCGACTCGCGCCGGTACCGACAAACATTTCAACAAAGTCCGAACCGGAAATGGAGAAGAACGGAACGTTCGCTTCGCCGGCTACCGCTTTGGCAAGCAGGGTTTTACCGGTTCCCGGAGGACCGACCATCAGGATGCCCTTGGGAATGTGGGCGCCCATGTCGGTGAATTTCTTCGGTGTTTTAAGGTAGTCGATAATTTCTTTGACTTCCTCTTTTTCCTCGTCGCATCCGGCAACGTCTTTGAAGCGGACTTTTACGTCGCTTTCCACACGCGCGCGGGATTTCGAGAATTCGAAGGCTTTGTTTGCGCCGCCTCCGCCGCTCATTTTCGAAAGCATGAAGTAGAACAGCACGCCGATCAGAAGCAGAGGAATCAGCTGCGAGAGGATATTGATCCACAGGTTGTTGGTCGAGGGATCGTTAATGGTGATCGTTCCGCCGTCTTTTTCGAGCGTTTTTGTCAGCCACTCCATGTTCTCGTCAGTCTTGGGAACGATGGTCGTGAAGCTTTTCGTATTCGCGCCGGCTTTGTATACACCTTCAACTTTGACGATTGTGCTGGAAATGGTCATCGTGGATTCCTTGAAATCGGCTGTCTGAGCGACTTTCTGGAATTCCGTGTAGTTCATACGGCTGACCGATCCGCGTGTCGAGAAGGCGACGAGCGAAATGAGGATGATGATGACAAACAGGGTTGGCAGGTAGTTCAGCCACTTTTTCATAAACTCTCCCCTTTCTGGATAGGTTTATTCGTAGATTTCGGGTTTCAGAACACCAATGTAGGGCAGGTTGCGGTAGCACTGGTTGTAGTCCAGACCATAGCCGACAACGAATTCATTGGGAACTGTGAATCCGTTGTAGTCTGCCTGGATGTCCACGACGCGGCGGTCGGGCTTGTCGAGCAGAGAAACGATTTTGACATCGGCTGCGCCTTTGTTGATGAAGAGCTTGCGCACTTCAGCCAGCGTGCGTCCGGTATCCACGATGTCTTCAACGATAAGAACGTGTTTTCCTTTGGCGGACAGGTCGGTATCTTTGTTGATTTTGACGTCGCCTACGGAAGTGGTTCCGGCGTAGGACGAAACGGACATGAAGTCGATTTCGATCGGGTGACGGAAGTATTTGATGAGTTCTGCCATGAAAGGCACGCTTCCTTTGAGCAGGCCGACAACGATGGGCGTAATGCCGCGGTCGTCGTAGTCCGCTTCAATCTGCGCTGCGAGTTCTTTGCAGCGGGTTTCGATCTGTTCTTCGGTAAACAGAACGCGTTCGATGTCTTCGCTAATCACATTTGACATAATGAGTATCTTTCCTTTTTCTTCCTGATTGGTGTTTGTTTGACCGTAGTTTTCACAAAACGTGAAAAATCAAGCAGCCCCGAGCGCAAAGCCTGCATTTCTGTTGATATCCAGGCATCGCTGCCGGAATATCGCTCCTGCCGCGTGCGCGGCGAGAGGCAGAACGGCTTGTTTTTCCTGCAGAATCGCCAGGCAGGAGAACAGGGCATACTATGCGGGTAATTCTACCATAAATAAGCGGTCTCTTTCTACATAATGGTCAAGATCGCACCCCGCAAACGGGGCAAAAAGAATCCCCTTTCTTCCTTCGATGACTCTGATCTCCTCGCGCCATAAAGCCGGCACTTTGCGATCGATCAGAAGGCGGCTGATTTTCTTGGAACCAAAGCGCATAAAAATACGATCGCCCGGCTGATTCTGCCGAATATAAACCGGAAAATCGTCTTCGAATACCCCAAACGATTCAATCGTTTTTCCGCTTGCCGCAAACTGCACGCCATCAAACGCGAAGTGGTTTTCACACATGGCGCGAAGGTGTTTTTCGCTGTCGGCGTAGAGCGGAATATGAACCTGATCCCGGCGTCTGGCATGCACGATGCCCTCGATGCTCTGCAAAGAAAGATCGTGAAATTCAATGCGCTTTCCTTTCTGCAAAGCCTGGGCGAGTTCCATCAATGACGCTTTGGAAAAGTGAATCTGTTCGGACAGATCTGATGTGTCGCGCAAAGAGAAAAGCAGTTTTTCGAGTGCCAGCCAGCCTTCAGAATGATCAATCAGATCAGTTGTGCGAAGTCCGCCTTCAAGCAGTTTTTCCGCTTTGTCATTCATCTCTTTGAGCTTTCGGTTGTCTTCTTCGATTTCTTCGAGCCACTCTTTTTTCTGTTTGTACGAGGCGTTTTCAATGCGCGAATGGCGAATCTGGTTGCGGCGGTAGTCATTGGAGAGATTGCTTTCATCAATTCCGTAAGCCAGATGGTGAATATCCATGTATGTCTGGATTTCGCTTTTGGTAAAGGAAAGAAGCGGTCTGTAAAGCTTCAGCTTTCCCATCTCGCTCCAAATGCTTAGCCCATAGCGCCGGCATAAGGCATTGCGCTCTTTCTGCATCATCCAGGTCTCGATATGATCATCCATTTGATGGCCAAGCGCGATCACAGATGCTCCAGTCGCTTTGCAGACATCGGCGAAAAAAGCGTAGCGCGCTTCTCTGGCGGCAGCCTGAAAATTGCCGGATGAGTGGGAGGGATGAAGAATATACAGCTCGCGATGATTAGCTTTCGCAAATTCGCGCACGATATTTTCATCGCGTCCGGCAGTGGG
>CAOKFJ010000114.1 GCA_948467695.1 uncultured Allobaculum sp.
AGACACCTGGCAGATTCAGGCTTCTCTGCTTTCCGATGTTGATGATGATTCCATCGTCTATGAATCTCTGACACCGGAAATCGCGACGGTTGACGAAAACGGTCTCGTAACTCCAGTTAAGTCCGGCACAGCGACAATCAAAGTGTCCAGCGCTTCGGGCAAATATACCGAAAACGTAACAGTCACCATTAACAAATACATCCTGTTTGCCAAACAGGGACCCTACTACGATCTGCCGGAAGAATTCCAGTCGACCGTTCACTTCTCTGAAGATACAAGCAACCAGTACTTCGGGCAGCCGGACATGATCCGCACGAAGACCGGACGTCTGATCACGTCTTTCCCGCAGGGCCATGGTCACGGACCTCTGATCATGAAGATCTCCGATGACAACGGCGATACCTGGACACAGAAAAACGATATTCCCGCATCCTGGGCCACTTCGCAGGAAACGCCGACAATGTACGTGCTCAACCTGCCGGACGGCACAGAACGTCTGATGCTGATCACCGCCAATCCTTCGTGGGATCTCGACCGCGGCGGATGGAGCACATCCTACTCCGACGACAATGGCGAAACATGGACAGAGTTCGAGCACTTCCATCAGACATTCCCCAACGGCGACAAGCGCCGCACAATCGTTGCGATGTCTTCTCTTGTTCAGCTCAAAGACGAAGAAGGCAACCTGATCCCGAAATGGATGGGCATCTTCCATGACGACAGCTACGTCAACTACAAGACCATCCTCAGCTTCGACGAGAACGGAAATGAGCAGTGGACTGAGCCTGAGACCATCCTTGCTGAATACCGCAATATCGAAAGCACCTATCAGATGTGCGAAATCGGCATGTTCCGCTCGCCGGACGGAAACCGCATCGTCGGTCTGGCACGCTCTCAGTCGCATAACAATCCTTCGACGCTGATCTACTCCGATGACGAAGGCAAGACTTGGTCCAAACCGATGGATCTGCCAGGCAACCTTGCCGGTGAACGCCACAAAGCGATTTATGATCCGATCAGCGGACGTCTGTTCATCACATTCCGCGACATTCAGTTCGATCTCAACGGCAACAACCAGTTCGACGGCGCCAATGACTGGATCTGCGGCGACTGGACAGCATGGGTCGGCACATATGAAGACCTGATGAACCAGGAACCCGGCGACTATCTGATCAACCTCGACTACGACTGGGCCAATAGCCGCTACTCCGGCGATACCGGATACACAGGTCTTGTTGTTCTCGAAGACGGAACCATTATTGCCGATACCTACGGACACTGGGATAAAGACTTCTCCCAGAGCTGGGGTGGCGGTGTAACAACCGACCGCTGCTACATCCGCCAGGTTAAATTCAAACTCGGTCAGTTTGAAGAAGCGCTCGGTCTGGTAGACAAAGACGCTCTGCAGGCATTTGTGAACGAACACAATCCGTCGGCAGGCGACTGGACATCCGCTTCCTTTGCGGCATGGACAAAAGCGCTTAATGCCGCTAAATACGTTCTTGCCAGCAATGAAATGCAGCAGGTACAGGTTGACGAAGCGCTCAAAGCACTTGAAGACGCCTTCAACAATCTGAAACCGGCAGAAGGACAGACAGTCAACACGTCTGCGCTTGAACTCGTTGTGAATACCTCCAGCGACATGACTGGCGGCGAAAATGCCAAGCATTATGCGGCATCTGTCCTCGAAGCCTTCAAAGCTGCCATCGACAAAGCAGCAGCCGTTCTTGCCAATGCAGCGGCAAGCCAGGCAGAAATCGATACCGCTACAGATGAACTCCATGGCGATCTGCTCAACCTGCGCATGCTTCCCGATGAAAAGGCGCTTGAAGAGCTCAAAAACAGTCTGAACTAAGCGTTTGATTCCATAAACATGTACGGGAATGCATGTCATCTCTCATTCCAAATACACGCATCATCCTGCGGCAGTGCCTTGTCTGAGGCACTGCCGCTTTTTCGTCCCTTCTCTGAACGCAAAAAAGCGCAGGAAGGAAGAGCCGCATTCCTGCGCGGTCAAACGATGACGCTGTTATTCATCCGCAGAAGATAATGAAGACAGAATCATGAAGAAAGGATCGCTTTATGAACAATACACCAGTCAAGAAATCGCCAACTGTGGTTTCCGCCTATCAGCTTGGCAGCATACTTCTGACCTTCATTACTCTGCTTTTCATTCCGGTTTATACACATCTCGAAAAAACGCAGGAGATACTGCGTCAAAGCAGTTTCAAAGGTGTGCAGGAACTTCTCAATCAAGCTGCGCTGTCTCTTCACCTGTCTCTTGGCGCATTTTATCTGCTTGCCGCTGCGGCAGCTATCGTTCTTCTGATTATGATTTCGCTGTATTTCTTCTCCGAAGAACCGATTAAAGGCATACGTATTCTGCTGATCATTGCTGCCATACTCAGCTGCAGTGCGGGAATCTGCTGCCTGATCAGCTGTCATATGAATGGCGCTGTATCGCTTCATTTGGCAATGCAAGCCGTATAGTTGACGAGCCAGTTAAAGCCGCATATCCAGATGAACAGTCCCGCTGATCCATACGACCAGCGGGATTGTTCTGTGCGCAGTTGAACTCAACTGCAGGATTTGGCATAGTCAGACTATAGTTGCGCATCGCGCATCCATTTTGTCGTCGCGTACGCAAAAAAAATGCAGCTTTCAGAAACTCTGACTTTCAAGACAAAGCTCATTAAAACAGACAGAACGAAAGGATTTACCGCATTTATGACTAACGATAAAGTTTATTCCATGCCTCTCGCCAAGGTGTATCCCCTGCTCGTTGCTAAAGCCGAGCGCAAAAACCGCACAAAAGAAGAAGTCGATCAGATCATCGAATGGCTAACTGGCTATACTCCAGACGCGCTAGCCGCACAGCTTGAGAACGGCGTCACATACGGCGATTTCTTCACAAACGCGCCGGCGCTCAATCCAAACCGCAAGCTCATCAAAGGTGTTGTCTGCGGCATTCGCGTAGAAAACATCGAAGAACCGCTGATGCAGGAGATCCGCTACCTCGACAAGCTTGTCGATGAACTTGCCAAAGGCAAAGCAATGGAAAAAATCCTGCGTGCATAAATCAGATGCGAGGCAAGGAAGATCAGCGTTTTAACGATTCTTCACTATCTTTCAAAGATTGTTTTTTCATCCGTATTATATTTGTGTTGTCGTGATGCAATATCCTCTTCATAATGCATTTTAAGAAGAATGCGAGGAAGCCAGGCATGAATGATTACATCTTCTCCAATGAGTTTTACAAAAACGTTGATCTGATGGTTTCGACTTGCGGTCTGGAACGATGCAAGCCCGCTCACAGCTATGGACCTGCTGTGCGCTCCTCCTGGATGATTCACTACATTCAATCCGGTAAAGGCATATACCAGTGCAGAGGAAAAACGTTTTCGCTTCAAGCCGGCGATTTCTTTTTGATGATTCCCGGCGAGCGTATCTACTACGAAGCGGATAAAGACGATCCCTGGACATACTGCTGGATCGGCCTGCAGGGCGCAAAAACGCGTGAATATATGGAGCGCACTTCGCTGCCCGAAAAGCTGATGGAACATGTCGTCGAAAACTCCAGACTGTCCGAAGTTTTCAAAGAACTCGAAGCCATCGAATACGAAGCCAATGAAGATCTGCATCTCAATGCCATCGCCTATTTTCTGCTGTATGAGCTGGCACTGACGTATCCCGCCACGGCTCTTCTCACCGCGCCAAGCGCCGCGCAGTATACCGATCAGATTCTGTCGTATGTCGAACAGAATTTTGATCAGGATCTTTCCATATCCGGTATTGCCGCGCATTTCTCGCTTGATCGCACATACATCCACAAACTCGTCAAAAACGCGATCGGCATGTCGCTGCAGGAATACATTATTTCGCTGCGCCTTGCCAACGCGTGCTCCTACTTGATGTTTACCGATCTCTCGATTTCCGATATCGCCCGATCGGTCGGCTACAAAGACAGTCTCGCGTTTTCGAGACTCTTTCGAAAGCGCAAAGGCATGTCGCCTTCCGCATACCGCGAACAAAAAAGACGTCCTGAACATCAGGACGCCTCAATGAGTCAAATGGATAATGCGAGTGAAGCTGAAGTTTCGGATTAGTCTTTCGCTTTATCGCCAAGGACAGCTGAATAGTCGTACGAATAAGGCTCAACCGATCCGATCTGGGCAGACATGTCGCGATCAGCCATAAGCGTGAGCGACTTGCCGGCATCATAAACGCGTGTCGTCATCGCATATCGGCCCTCATCGACAAACAGTTCAAGCGAGCTGACATCGCTGAAGATTTCCAGCGTGCGCATATCGGAAAGATCAATATGACGCTCTGTCCGCCCAGCGCCGCTTTCATTCATGCGCAGCGTTAGAACGCTTCCGTCCCATACGATATCCACATCGTTTCGCACGCTGATGGCGAATGGTTTAGAAGTGATATCAAGCTTCAGATAAAATACAGGACTTTCAAGCATCTCGGGCTGATTTTCTTTCAGCTCGAGTTTTTTTCGTTCTCTGATCTGTTCATACACTTCATCAATCGGACGCATATAGACATGATCGTTTTTTCGAACAAGCTCTCGCGGAAGCGTCAGGCAGTGGATCCAGAGGTCTTCTTTTTCCGGATAGGCGTATTCTGCATCCGGCATGCCGACCCAGCCTAGAAGAATGCGTCTGCCGTTTTCGTCAAGCATGGTCTGGGGCGCGTAGAAATCCAGTCCGCGATCCAGTTCCTGAAAGTCATGGGCTTCAAGATGACCGCTTTCCAGATCGCCTTCAATGGCGAACACGCCGTTCTGATACACATTTTCATAGTTGTGTCCCTGTGTTTTTACGCCCTGAGGGCAGCACAGCAGATACAGTTTTCCATCCAGTTCGAACAGGTCCGGGCATTCCCACATATAGCCGAAACGCTCATCGCTGTCGATGACCTGCATGAACGCCATGCGCGTCGGATCCGATTCATCCGCTTTATACAGCAGGGCACAGCCGCGATCATCTTTTGTGCGCGCGCCAAGCACCATCGTCGTAATGCCGCGTGTATCGGCTACTTTCGGATCGCGTACATGGCAGGACATATTCGCCGGGTACGCTTCGTTTTTAAGCAGGCATTCCTTCGGAGAAAAATGAATCCCGTCCGCGCTTACCCTGTGGCATACGTAATGACCGCGGCCTTCGTAAATATAGTCGTGGTCGCCTTCTTCAAGCACATTGCCGGTATAGAACAGGTGAAGCAGACCGTTTTTGGAATAGCCGCTGCCTGAATAGCACCCGTCTTTGTCCATCCAGGAATCCGGGCACATCAGCGTGCCTTCATCCTTGAAATGATGCCAGTCTGTTGTGGTCCAGTGTCCCCAGGATTTGTGAAGTTTCAGATCTTCTGCCGGGGTGTACTGGTGGAAAATATGCACAATTCCATTGTGCACGCAGAACCCGTTGGGATCGGAAATCCATCCGATATCGGCCATCAGGTGATAAGACTGCCGAAAGGCAGAGTCATTGACTCTGCCCATACGGCATGAAACGGTTTCTCTGATTTTATTTTTCATTGGCGATCTCCATTACTTCATCGCCCCAGTTTACTGCACCGGTATTAAGCGGTTTGACTTTCTGTCCGCTGGTTACGATGACAGGTGTTTCGACGGAAAGACCGGCTTCGCGGATCATGTCGAGATCCATATCGGCGATCTGCTGACCGGCTTTGACACTGTCGCCTTCTTTGACATACAGCTCAAAGGGCTTGCCATCCAGGGATACGGTGTTGATGCCCATGTGAATGAGCACTTCATAGCCCTCAGGTGTGCGAAGGCCAACGGCGTGTTTGGACGGGAATGTCATGATGACGGTTCCGTTTACGGGAGAAACGATGGTTCTGTCTTTGGGGGTGAACACCATGCCGTCACCCATGGCTTTGGAATTGAATACAGGATCGGAGCAGTCGGCAATTTCTGCAGCGCTGCCTTTTACAGGGGAGTAGAAGCATCCGGGTTTTGCACTGATTACAGGTACTGCGCTTTCGCGTTTTTCTTCAACCTTTTTGGCTTTTTCGCCTTTGCGAACACCGCCAAGCAGCATGGTGACAACAATACCCAAGCCAAGAGCGATGACATGCGCCACGATGTAGTTGAGATAACCGTTGTTGGCGGGGTTGGCGATTGCCAGACCGGGCAGAGCGGTTGTGCCGAATCCAAGCGAAGTCAGTCCGGTGAAGTATACATACGCGCCGGAAACGGCAGCGGCAATGCATCCGCCGATCAGAGGGAATTTATAGCGCAGGTTGACACCGAAGA
>CAOKFJ010000115.1 GCA_948467695.1 uncultured Allobaculum sp.
AGGCGGAAGAATACCCGGGGTGTTTTTCTGCACATTCTTTCTGGGCTTCCATGTGCCCTTGCCGCTTGTTCTTGGCGGCTGCTGAACGTCTTCATTGAACGAGAATCCCGTTTTCTCCTTCAGACGCTCAAACGCCGTATCCCATTCAAAGCGCTCCAGGGATGAACGGATGATTCTTTCCATTTCTCTGGCGTAGGCTTTTTTATCTTCGTAGTTGTTTAAGTTGTAGACGCTCTCGAGGTAGTCGAACGCGAACTGCGCATAGCTGATGGTCGACTCCACCGCATTGAGAACGCCTTCCTGTCCATACGCGCCAAACACTTCGTCCGGATCTTTTCGCGCAAAATTCCATGCGGCTTTTCTTCCCGCTTCATCCTGATCGTAAAAGACGGTTACCGGAACGCGCAGTTCATCGATCATCTGAAGCTGAACAGGCGTCATAGCGGTACCCAGACACGCAATGCCTTCCATCAGTCCCGCTTTGGCAAGGCCGAGAACATCCATCGCTCCCTCGCATAAAATGACACGTCCCGCTTTGCGCGCGGCGTCTTTGGCGCGGTGGTAGTTGAAGATCAGACTTCCCTTGTCATAGAGCGGCGTATGGGTTGTATTGATGTATTTGGCTGTGCTTGCGCCGGGCATGCATCTTGCGGTATAGCCGACCGGCTTGCCGTTTGCATCGTGAATCGGAATGGTGATGCGGTCGAAAAACACCGGAACAAGCTTTTCCGTGCCGATCTGAATCAGACCGGTTTTTTCAAGATCCTGCTGTTTGCCGATTCGATGCTCAAGATATTCGGCAGTCATCTGCTTGGAGGGCACATAGCCGATTTCAAACAGATCGAGAAGATCTCTGGAAAAATGACGTTCCTGCAGATACTGCAGCGCAGTCTGACCATCGCGTGAAAACAGCTCGTACGTGGTGTACGCCGTAAACAGACGCAGGGTTTCATAGAGAGACTGATTGGGATCGACCGCTTTTGGCGCGGTGTTTCTTGTCAGTTTGAGCGGATAGTTGATCAGTGCTGCGGCTTTGGCAATCGCTTCAGGATAGGAGATATGTTCGATTTCCTGAAGGAACTTGAACGCGTCACCGCCCGCTCCGCAGCTGAAGCACTTGTAAATCTGCTTTTCGGGCGAAACACGCATGGAGGGAGAATGGTCGTCATGAAACGGGCAGACGCCAACGAACTCTTTTCCCTTTTTCTCCAGGGAAACGTAGTGTTCGATCAGCGAGACGATGTCGGTCTGTTCACGAATATTTTGAACATCCTGTGCCGGAATCTGCATATTGCTCCCCTCCTTCCCGACATCAATGCATTTTTATACTCATGCATTTATGCCATACCGCAATAGAACAGAAAGCTTTCTCCTTCTGCTTAGAAAGAGAAAGCTTGGACAAAACGATAAATTGGTATGTGAAACTAGGCGAATTTAACGCGGCTGGCGATATATTCTTTAACGTCTTTCATCGGAACGCGTACCTGTTCCATGGAATCGCGTTCGCGAACGGTTACGCATCCGTCGTTTTCGGTTTCAAAGTCAACGGTGATGCAGAACGGTGTGCCGATTGCATCCTGACGGCGGTAGCGTTTACCGATGTTGTTTGCGTCGTCATAGGTTACCGCAAGATCGCAAGCCAGGTCGGCGCACAGCGCTTTTGCAGGTTCAGCGAGCTTTTTGGACAGCGGCAGAACAGCTGCTTTGTAAGGAGCGAGGTAGGGGTGCAGACGCAGAACTACACGCTCGTCTTTTTCGGAAATCTGTTCGGTTTCAAGAGCCTGGGACATAACCGCAAGGATCAGTCGTTCTACACCGACAGAGGGTTCGATAACGTAAGGAATGTATTTTTCGTTGGATTCCTGATCGAAGTATTCGAGAGACTGTTTGGAAGTGTTCTGGTGAGCCGTCAGGTCGAAGTCTGTACGGTCAGCAATGCCCCAGAGTTCGCCCCAGCCGATGGGTGCGCCAAACAGGTATTCGATATCGGTTGTCGCATTGGAGTAGTGGGACAGTTCTTCCGGATCATGCGCGCGAAGACGCAGACGATCATCTGTCAGACCGAGGTCGTGAAGGAATTTTTCGCACATGCCTTCGAGTTTTTTGAACCATTCAAGGTCTGTTCCGGGTTTGCAGAAGAATTCAAGTTCCATCTGTTCAAATTCGCGTGTACGGAAGATGAAGTTGCCCGGTGTGATTTCGTTACGGAAAGATTTACCGATCTGACCGATACCGAAAGGCAGTTTGCGGCGCATGGTGCGCTGTACGTTTTTGAAGTTGACGAAAATACCCTGAGCGGTTTCCGGACGAAGGTAGATTTCGTTTTTAGCGTCTTCTGTGACACCCTGGAAAGTTTTGAACATCAGGTTGAACTGGCGGATGGGTGTGAAGTTTTCTTTTCCGCAGTTGGGGCAGCAGATATGGTTGTCAGCGATATACTGTTCCATCTGCTGGTTGGTCCATCCGGAAGGATTGACTTTGCCTTCTGTGGCATCTTCAATCAGGGTATCCGCTCTGAAGCGTGTTTTGCATTCTTTGCAGTCCATCAGAGGATCGGAGAATCCTCCAACGTGTCCGGAAGCGACCCAGACATTCGGATTCATCAGAATCGCACTCTGGATGCCGACGTTTTCCGGCTGTTCCTGGATGAAGCGTTTCCACCAGGCGTTTTTGATATTATTTTTCAGCTCGATGCCAAGAGGACCGAAATCCCATGTATTGGCGAGACCGCCGTAGATTTCGGATCCCTGGAATACGAACCCGTAATTTTTCATATGAGCAGTGACATCATTAAAGCTTGCGTAACTCATTGTATCCTCCCGTTTTCTATTCAAAATACTGTGAATCACTCAATTATATAGCTGTACCCTCTGAAAAGAAAAGACGAGGCGTTTTTTCCGTAAAAAGATTAAAGCGATATGTAAGAAATTTTCATAGATTATCGGGCAAACGTTTACAGGATCTGTCATGACGCGCCACATCCGGCACAATTCAGAACAAAGACCGTCCGAGGCATGCATAATGCTGTGCCATGGACGGTCTGCCTTTTGATTCAAATCAGTCGAATCTGTCTGTTTTCTGATTCTGAACGACTACTTCAAGCCGTACCAGCTGATGCCTTCAGCCTTCCATCCGGCTTTGACCAGATAGTCGGTTTCTTTTTTGTCGATGGTGTAGTTATGACTTCCCGCTTTCGCATTCGGGTTGTACTGGCGATAGAGCGGCGTGCCTTTGGCGTCATCGGAATACCAGCCGATCTTCTCGTAGGTCCACCCGGCTTTAACCAGCTCGTCCTTTTCTTTTTCATCCATTGTGTAATGGTGATCGCCGGCGTTTTTGTTGTAGAGACGATAAACCGGTGTTTTGGAAAGCGTCGGGGCTGTCCAGCCGATACCTTCATCTTTCCATCCGGCTTTGACCAGATACTTCTGCTCGTTCTGATCAGCGGTATAGAAATGTTCGCTCGAATTTGGGTTGTAGAGACGGTACATGGATACCGCGGCAGCTCCTGCCGCTTCATCCAGTTCATAGAAAACAATTCCCTTTTTGGAATCATCGGCAATTCCATCCGCATCGTATCCGGCTGCAACCGCCTTCCATTTGCCATCTTTGTCCGTTTCAAGAACAGCGCGTCTTTCGCTCGTGCGCGGTGCGCCAGGAGCGGCGTCTTCTTCACTGCCGCCAAATTTCACTTTATGCCCGGTCAGCTTTTAAAGAGCCTTCGCGTAGGGTTCCGTTTCGATCGTCATCTCCAGAATCGATCTGCCTTCTTCACCTGCATCTTCATTGATGCTCATGATGGTGTACTGTTTTTCGATCAGAGCAATGTCGTAGGTTTTCGCGTTGCGCGAAGACTGAAAACGAATCTTCGCGTCTTTAATCTGCTCGAATTCAGGCACAGCCGCGCACCATACTTCTGCAGTTTCCCCGCCCTCGAGATAGCTCCATTTTTCCTCGGAGAACACGACTGGTACAGATGTCTTCGAGATCAGATGCTTTTCTTCGGTCCCCTCTGACCAGTAGTTTTCATTGAGCGGAGCGGCATTCTCGTCGCCATTGAATACACCGGAGTAGAATGCCATTCCTTCCGGGCAGATCGTCGGTTTCAGCGTGATTACTGCAGTATCCTCTGTGATCATCGTTGCAGAGAGAAGCTGATCGAGTTTGAGCGCGGATCTGCTCACACTCCATTTTCCTTCTTTGTTTCGGACGTGCACCACAACCTGCAGATCGCTTTTTTCAAGCTGTTCAAGCTGTTCGCTGCTCATCTTCTGCTCTTGTGCATCTGACTGCTCTTCCGTGAATTCCTCTGCCATGTCGTTTTGCGCAAGCGCGCCGAACGGACTGACAAGAAGACAGGCGGACATTGCGGTGATGGTGAATCTCTTTAAATGTTTCATCCTTCAAAATCCTTTCTTGGTGTCTTTGTGCACGCATACCAAAAGTACCTATTTACGTTTTAGTCACTTGCGTGCATCTATACCGATATCGTACGTAATCGTTTACATAATTCAACACGTTTTTGATATTTGTCTTAGTGCGTCGCAAATCCGTCCTGTTCTGTATACTTTTCATCCGTTTTGTGCAGTATAAAAAAACACCAGCCGGGCGCATGCGAAGACTTTTCTCACATGCGCCAGAGCAGGCGTTCGTGTTTTGAATAGATTGCGAAGAGGTTCACCGTTTGAATTGCAGTTTCATTTTTTAAAAGCACATCAGCAGAACCGGCAAATCAAATAGACGGTCGATGAATCGTATTTGAGCCGATTTCTTAACTGTAAGAACGCCTCCACAGCATGAATTGCCGGATTATTCATCCACGCCATACCAGCTGATTCCCTCAGCTGTCCAGCCAAGATTTACCAGGTGGTCGTTTTCCAGCCGGTTTGCGGTGTAGTTGTGGCTGCCGGCTTTGGCATTGGGATTGTACTGGCGATAGATCGAAACGCCGCGTTCATCATCGGAATACCAGCCGATTTTCTCGAATGTCCATCCGATTTTGACCAGATAGTCTCTTTCATTTTCATCGATCGTATAGTGATGATCGCCGGCGTTTTTATTGTAGAGACGATATACGGGCGTGCTGGAAATCTCCGGCGCCTTCCATGCGATGCCTTCGTCTTTCCATCCCGCTTTAATCAGATACTCTTTTTCGTTTTGATCAGCGGTATAGAAATGTTCGCTCGAATTGGGGTTGTACAGACGATACATGTCAAAGGTACCTGTTAGAGCCACGTCCTGGTGATCACGGAATACAATTCCTTTTTTCGAGTCATCCTGCACGCCGCTTTCATCAAATCCCTGCACGATCTGATGCCACATGCCGTCTTTGTCTTTTTCGAACATTACGCAGCGCTGGTAATGCATCTGCTCGCCGCCGCCGATTTCTTCAGCCATGCCGCCAAATGTCACCTTTTTGTTTGTCAGTTTCTGAAGCGCTTTGACATACGGTTTTGTTTGAATCGTGCCATGAGCGCTGGCTGTTCCATCAGCCGATTCATTGAGCGCGGTGATCGTATACGAATCTTTGATCAGTCCTACGTCGTATGTTTTTTCGGTGCTGTTCGACTGGAAACGAATCTCTGCAGTTTTCAGTTCATCAAAAGAAGGCGTGCAGGCGTACCATACATCCACAACACTGGATTGGGAGGCAAGGCGCCACTTTCCATCTTTGTAAACGACATCGTAAGCGAGCGAATCGCCAATACGCTTGTTCTCGATGCCCTTTGACCAGTAGGATTCGTTGATCGGTTCTGCTTCTTTATCGCCGTTGAACGGACCGCTGTACGAGACGATGCCGTCGTAGACATCTGTATTTACATAGACAACGCCCGTTGTCTCGCTCGTCTTTGTCCCCCCCTGAAGCGTCATCAAGTCGCCTTCGACCTGTCTGACACTCCATTTTCCGGTATTGTCCCGCATATGTATGGCGAGATTAAGTTTGCCATTCACAATTTCCTCGAGTTCTTCGATTGTGAACGATTCAGGAATAAACTCCGTCTGCTGGTCGCAGTACTCTCTTGCATAGATGACAGCACCGTTGCCCATGACCGGACTGGCGAGCATGAAACCGGTCATGAGAGCACAGATGATTCTTTTTGCGCGTTTCATAATCACGAATCTCCTTCCATCTGCATTGCAGACGCATCTCGTAAATGCGTTTCTGAGTACCGTCTGCTGCAGTGATCCTCTATATTTAGATCATAGATAGTATTGTTTTTTTTTCAACACATTATGCTAATCCGTCCTTATTCGTCAGTTACCTGTCCACAGCGG
>CAOKFJ010000116.1 GCA_948467695.1 uncultured Allobaculum sp.
CCAGCGATGCCTCTTTCGGAAGTCGCCGGCTTCGCGGTTGGCATTGTTCCGGAAGGTGTGTACTGGGATGAAGAACACCCGAGTATCCGCTTCATCATTCTGATGTGTCCGTCGCACCGCAGCAATGAAGGTCTCAAATACATCACCAAAGCGCTCGTCGACTTCATCGACGAAACGCAGCTTCAAAGCAACGTGCTGAACAACCCGACATTTGAGCAGTTTGAAATTGCTCTCAAACCGCTGATCAAATAAGCATCCGCTATATGATCAGCACCGGTGCTTGTTTGATCAAAACAAGTCACCGATCACTCCAGACAGCAGCCTGATGCTTCGACCACGAAAGGAATTCTTATTATGGCCAAGATGGATAACGAACAATCCCAGCTTGTAGCCTTCACCATTATTTCCTACAGCGGCATGGCACGCGCCCTCGTTCACGAGGCAATGGATGCTATGCGTCAGGGCGACTTCGCTCTCGCCGACGAAAAGATGGATGAAGCTGACAAGCAGCTTGTTGAAGCACACAAAGCACAGACAGATCTTCTTCACCAGTTTGCTAACGGTGTCGAGATCGAAATCCAGATCATCATGGTGCATGCACAGGATCACCTGATGACTACCATGACACTTAAAGAAATGGCTGAAGAAATGAAGAAGGTTTATACCGACCTCAACGAGCTGAAAGCCATCGTTCAATCAAAGTAACAGCCGCTTCTCCCTTGTGAAGCTGCTTCAGGAAAGGAAAAGCTCTCATGAGTAAACGCAATCGAATCAAAACCGCCAGGGCAGTTGAACCTCAGGATACGATGACTCAACGCCGTATCCGCTCGCTGACCACCCTTTACTACAACCGTTTCATGCTCGTCCGGTACACCTGTGCCGCCTGCTTCTTTGGCAATTTCTTCCTGGTCTACCTGACATGGGGCACCTGGATCGGTTTTGTCGCTCTCGCGCTCATGATCCTCGCTCTTCCCGCCTTCTGGCAGCTTGGAACCATGTTTGGCAAAAGCAAAGTCAAATACCAGTGGATCAAACTGTACACGCCAGTTCAGTGGGTGTTCAACGCCGCACTGTTTGTACTGATCTGGACAGTTCCAATGACGCAGGTCTTCCCGTTCTTTTCCGATACTCCAATTGGAAGAGCAACGGCAGCAGCCTTCGTCGGTATTGGTCTGATCATGCTTACGCTCTCCAACCTGAGACTGCATAAGATCGACAGCAATACAGACAAAACTTTCCGTCAGATCAAATTCTACGAAGAGAAATACAATCTCACGATCTGATCCATCGGCATATGACAGCTCTGTCAAACCCGACATCTGGGGATTGGCTCTGTTTCTTATCCTCGAACTCAAATCCTTTCTGATTTTCTGCGGACATAAAAAAACCGCCCGGCAAGGCGGCCTGAGAAAAAACTTAGACAACCTCAGTATAGCATCCAATATGGAAATCAGAATATGTTGCTGAACAAGTTCACAACATTCACCAAAACGCACAACCGTACGACCCGATCGTACAAAGGACAACTCTATGCAAAAAATATTCGATTTCCTCGACAAATACCTGATGGGGCCCATGGGCAAACTGTCGCAGAAACAGTTCGTCCGCGCCATCATGGCAGCCGGTATCGGAACCATTCCATTTACAATCATTGGTTCCGCATTTCTGATTCTCAACATCCTTCCGGATGTATTCCCTGTTCTTGACGGTATCTGGGCTGCATCTTTCGACAAACTCCAGAACCTTTATATGACAGCCAATACCTTCACCATGGGTTCTCTGGCTCTCTACTTCAACATCATCATGGGTTACGAACTCACCAAGATCAAAGCCAAAGAGTTCAACCTCAACCTCTCCGCTCTCAACGGCGCGCTTCTTTCCATGATGGCATTCCTGATGACTATCGTTGAAATGGCCGTTGTTGAAGGTACTTACGCCATGGTTGAAGGCGAAGGCTATATCAGCGGTATCGCCTATGGCAGCTTTGCCAACCGTCTTGGCACTTCCGGTATCTTCACCGGTATCCTGATGGCGACTCTGGCTGTATACCTGTACAAAGTCTGCGTGCAGAAAAACTGGACTGTCAGACTCCCGGATGTCGTGCCTGATGGTGTAAGCCGCGCATTCACCGCTCTGGTTCCCTGCGCAGTCATCGCTTTCACTGTACTGATCCTCAATGGCCTGCTTCTGCTTACCGGTTACGATCTGTTCAGCATCATCGCCATTCCTTTTGGCTTTGTCGGACAGATTGCCGATACATGGTACGGCGTTCTGATCATCAACCTTCTGATCCATGGCCTGTGGGCTGTCGGCATTCACGGTGCCAACATCCTCTCCGCTTTCTATCAGCCGTTTACGCTCGCCAACTTTGCGCACAACGCTGAAATCATGACCGGCGCAGCGACTGGCAAATACGCTACCTTCGCTGGTGAATTCCAGAACATGTTCGTTGTCTGCGGCGGTTCCGGCGCGACACTCGGCATGTGCCTCTGGATGGCATTCCTGTCCAAATCCGAACAGCTCAAAGCGCTTGGCGTAGCTTCTGTACCTGCCGGCATCTTCAACATCAACGAACCGCTGATCTTCGGTGTGCCCATCATCTACAACCCGAACCTGATCGTTCCGTTCATCCTGGCTCCGACAGCTGCTTCCATGATCGCCTACTTCGGCATTTCGAGCGGCATGTTCCCGCCTGTTATCGCCAACGTTCCCTGGCCGACTCCGGCTCTGCTTGGCGGATTCATCGGTACCGGCGGAAACTGGATGGGTGCTGTACTCTCGCTGATCTGCGTCGTCGTAGCTTTCCTGATCTACTGGCCGTTCCTCAAGAAATACGACAAACAGCTGGTTGCTGAAGAAAAAGCAGCAGCTGCAGCAGCTGAATAAACCATCCTTCCGTATCTATTTAGATTTATCTATCCCGATTGATCCAATCTCAATCATCTTTGAATTTCTTATCTCAATTGCTCAACCCATATTCCTGAACCATTTACACAAGATCCAAATCGTCTGCAGGAAATCGCCCGTTCCTGCAGACATCTCTCAGCGCATGCTGAAATCAGACATCATATTTCTCTCTAATACAATCCAAAACCATTTGTTTCCTACAACTGTTTTTGACTCAACCGAACCGGCAGACCAATCGCCCTCAAATCTGCACTGGTTACACAGGTACGGCTTCGGTCGTACCTTTTCTTTGGCTTGCTGACACAATCGGCAGCCATACGATCTGCTCAACGCGCTTTTGCGCTCACAAAAAATGAAGGAGACTCTCATGAAAAACGAAACTCTCGCACCTTTCCCCAAGAATTTCTTCTGGGGCGCATCCTCTTCCGCCTATCAGGTGGAAGGTGCAAACCTTGAAGACGGCAAAGGACCGTCCTGCCAGGATGTCAAGGAAGTCCCTGCCGGCACTTCTGATCTGACCGTCTGCGCCGATTTCTATCATCACTACAAAGAAGACATCGCCCTCATGGCGGAAATGGGATTCAAATCCTACCGTTTCTCCATCGCCTGGACTCGCATTCTTCCCGAAGGCACCGGCGAAATCAACCAGAAAGGCATCGACTTCTACAACAACGTTATCGATGAATGCCTCAAATACGGCATTGAACCGATCGTCACTATGTTCCACTTCGACATGCCCGCAGCCCTCGACAAACGCGGCAGCTGGTCCAATCCCGAATCTGTAGAATGGTTCGTCAACTTCGCCAGCATCCTCTTCCAGAGCTTCGGCGATCGCGTAAAATACTGGCTCACCATCAACGAGCAGAACATGCTCACTCTTGTCGGACCCGTCATCGGTACCATGTGCATTCCCGAAGGCACTGAAAATGTCCTCAAGGAAATCTACCAGCAGAACCACCACATGCTCGTTGCGCAGGCAAAAGCGATGGTGCTCTGCCATGAAATGCTCCCCGAAGCAAAAATCGGACCTGCTCCCAATATCTCTCTGGTTTATCCCGCTTCCTGCAAACCGGAAGATGTCATTGCAGCACAGAACTTCAACGCTGTCCGCAACTGGCTGTATCTCGACATGGCTGTAAACGGTGTTTACAACAACCTCGTCTGGGCATGGCTCGGCAAATACGATGCGCAGCCGACTTTCGCTGAAGGCGACAAAGAAGCAATGAAGAACGCTCATCCTGATTTCATCGGTTTCAACTACTACAACACCGCTACCGTTGCCGAAGAAGATGGCAGCGTAGCATTCAATCCGGTTGGCGGCGACCAGCAGAATTCCGATGGTCTTGCCGGCATGTACAAAACCGTGCGCAACGAAAACCTCGGCAAAACCGAATTCGGCTGGGAAATCGATCCTGTCGGCTTCCGTGCGACGATCCGCGAAATGTACTCCCGCTACCGTCTGCCGATGCTCGTTACCGAAAACGGTCTTGGCGCATACGACACGCTGACGGAAGATGGCAAAGTTCATGATTCCTACCGCATCCACTACCTCCAGGATCATATTCATCAGCTTCAGGAAGCCATCACTGACGGATGCGAAATGATGGGCTACAACCCCTGGAGTGCTATCGATCTGATCTCCACTCATGAAGGCATGCGCAAACGCTACGGCTTCATCTATGTCGACCGTGACGAATTTGATCTCAAAACCATGAAGCGCTATAAAAAAGACTCCTTCGAATGGTATAAGAAAGTCATCGCGACCAACGGCGCGGATCTTTCCGAATAAATCTCAGACATTTGTTCACTCTACGAACCAGTCGTTTCAGTCACATTCAGACATTGATAAAGCAGTCGGACCATTCCGGCTGCTTTTTTACCTCCATTCTCTTTTTTAATCTGCTTTGTACAGCGTTGCCCGCATTGTCCTTTAATCGCGATATAGCAAAACCAATTTGTTCACGGTCGTGTTACAATTAACCGCATGAACAAGAAAATTATTCTACTGGGTATCACGCTCTTTTCGATGTTTTTTGGAGCGGGAAACCTGATCTTCGCCCCGTTTCTAGGCGCGCAGTCCGGAAGTTCGCTTTGGCTGGCGCTTGGCGGCATGCTGATCACAAGTGTCATCATGCCGATCAGTGCGATCTGCATCATCGCACCCTATAAAACAGCAGCCAATATGATCGGCCGACTGTCCAAACCTTTTGCCATGATCTTCATGACAATGATCTATCTTCTTATCGGGCCATGTATCGCCATCCCCCGTACAGCGAGCACGGCACTGGAAATGTGGAGCTGGCTGATTCCCGACAACTGGATTTCAATCGCCGCAGTCTTTCTCTTCTTTGGCGTCGCCTATCTGATGGCTGTGCGTCCCGGCAAGCTCAAAGACATTCTGGGAAAAATCATGGGTCCGATTCTGCTGGTTCTGATTCTGTTTGTCTGCGTTCCATTGCTCTTTACATCAGGCGATGTCGTCGCGGCTTCAAATATTTATGCCGATCAGCCGTTTATGACTGGTTTGAATGAAGGCTATCAGACGATGGATATTCTTGCGGCATTCTGCTTCGGTATCCTGATCACCGTGAATATTCAGAAGATGCAGATTAAAAACGAGCAGAAAGCGCTCATCTCTTCTGCTCTTGTTGCCGGCGTGCTCCTTGCTTCCGTGTATACACTGCTTGCCTTTGTTTCTTCGAGCCACAGCGCGCTGCTTCAGCCGCTGCCTAACGGTGCACAGATTCTGTCTACCGCAGCCCAGATGACATGGGGCAGCCTTGGTCAGATTCTTTGCGGTCTGATCTTCCTGATTGCCTGCCTGAACGTCTGCTCCGGCCTTCTTGCCTGCTGCAGCGAATACTTTGCGGAAACATTCCCTCGCATCTCCTATAAAATCTGGCTGATTCTCTTCGCCATTGCCGGAGCCGTAACTGCCTGCACCGGACTGGATGCGATCCTTTCCTGGTCGGGTACACTGCTTTCCTGGATCTGCCCGATTGCAGTGCTCATCCTTGTGATTGCCCTGATCCTCTCGCTGCGCGATCGCCGCAAGGCATCGAACGCTTCTCATTAACGGGTATCACCTCTTCAAATTGATTAACATTCGCCGGATCACTCCGGCGTTTTTCTTTGGAAAAAGTCTGCATTATATGCATCGCCATCGAACAAGAGAATTCGACTCAGTTATCCTTACCATGAATCCTTAAGCTGAAAAAAACTCAGGATAATGGACGTCCCACTTGTTGGATAATCTAATTTCTCCATTCTCAATTTATGTGGAGATTACAACAGCAATCGTATTTATACCCCTTATGGTATATTTTAGGCAGAAATACAAATATAAGCGCCACT
>CAOKFJ010000117.1 GCA_948467695.1 uncultured Allobaculum sp.
AGTTTTTAAAACAGAAGAAAATGAAGAGACCTTCGGGTCTCTTTTTTTGTTTTTCGACAGTCTTGTATGAAAGAGGGATCAAAGAGAACGAAAGATTCCGTCTAAAAGCTGCCGGGTGAAACCGATCCGTCGACCATTGAAACTGAGACCGATGAATGATCGTTTTTTGGTGAGCTATGCTCAAAAGGCATAAATCATGAAAGAAAGCATAGTACGTATTTAAGATTGGAAAAGCGCTTTGGCAATGCGAAAGAATGTATAGAGAAGGTAAGCGAAATCCTCAAAAATGATCAAGCGGTTACATTTTCATGGAAATGACAATCATAAAACTACTTTTTGTGTTTGCTTTACGGCTAAAATCCCCGATAATTATGAAGGACATATTCTGTTTCCGGATTTAGGGCATCCGGTAGGCGCTTTCATTGCCGTTTCGGGCAAAAAAGGTAATGGAAGAGCGCAGAATCTATGAACGAAAAACTAAAGAGAGAAAGGAATTTCTATGAAACACAGAAAACTTTCGGCAGCAGTACTGTCGATGGCTCTTGCAGCATCTTCTGCGGCCACGATGATTCTGCCTTCAGTTTCCATCCCGACATTCGCGATCGAATCCAACAGCGAACCGATGCCGGGATATGGCGAAAACCTTGCGCTTGGCAAAACAGCTGTAGCAAGCGATTCCGAAGCTGGAAACCTTGGTCCTGATAAAGCGACCGATGGCGATACAACCGCAAAAGGTTCCCGCTGGGCATCCGCAGTCAACCACAATCCGCACTGGATCTATGTTGACCTTGGTTCTGAACAGGATGTAAACACCATCCGTATTTTCTGGGAAATGCGTAAAGCTACCGCATACAAAATCCAGACAGCAACCGAAAATCCGGGAGAAGAAGCTTCTTGGACAAACCAGAAAGTCTTCAACGACAGACCTGCTTCTGTAAACGAAGTGATCGTCCTTGATGAAACCGTTAAAGCTCGCTATGTACGTCTGTACATTGATACTTTTACAAATCAGGACCCCGATGGCGGTGTTGAATGGGGAACAGTTTCCATTTATGAAATGGAAGTCTTCGGACCTAAAGATCCCAACTACCAGGATCCGATGGAAAACGTAGCGCTCAATAAATCTGTAGTAGCCAGCTCTCAGGAAGCTGATTCTGTAAAAGCATCCAACGCTGTAGATGGTGTCACAGACGATGTGAAATCGCGCTGGGGCTCCAATACGGGTTCCGGACCGGAATGGATCTATGTTGACCTTGGCAAAGAAATGGACGTTCAGACAGTCCGCGTGTTCTGGGAAAGCTACAAAGCAACCAAATACCGCATCCAGACTGCTGATGCAGAAGCAGATCCTGCTCAGGAAGACTCCTGGACAGATCGCAAAGTTTCCGAAGCTCGTCCTGCAAAACTTTCCGAAAAAATCAAGCTCGATGAAAAAGTACGTGCACGCTATGTACGTCTTTACATCGACAGCTTCACTGAACAGGATCCCGAGGGAACAGTACCTGACTGGCCATCTATTTCCATCTTCGAAATGGAAGTATACGGCGGAGATCCTGCAACACTGAACAACATCGACGACATTGCTGCTGCAATCGAAGTTGGCGAAGTTACTGCTGATACGACAAAACTTCCGGTTACTCTTCCCGATGTAACTGAAGATTTCGAAGTCCGCTACAACGGAACTGATCTCGAACAGATCGTTGATGCTGATCTGAACATTCACAAACCTCTCGTTGACAAAACTGTTAAAGTTTCCTTCAAAGTTGTCAACAAGAACACCAATGCATACAAATTCGCGGAAATCCCTGTTGTCATTCCTGGTCAGTACGCAGCTGAAGAAGGCGACAACACTGCTCCTGTCATCATCCCTGAGCTTCAGGAATGGAAAGGCGCAGAAGGATCTTTCGCGATTACTGAAAACACAAAAGTTCTTTTTGCTGATCCCGCATTCGAATACGCTGCAAACGAACTTGCTGCTGACTACGAAGATCTGACAGGCAAAAAGATCACTGCTGAAGCTGCCGGCGCGGAAATTCCCGCTGGAAGCATCGTCTTCAAAAAAGCTTCTGACTCCGCTCTTGGCGAAGAAGGCTACCTGCTCAATGTAGACGGAACCATCGAAGTCACAGCAGCTCATCCTACAGGTGCTTACTGGGCAACCCGTACTATCCTGCAGGCTGTAACATCCAGCGAAGACGGCGCAATCGCTAAAGGTATCGCTCGCGACTACCCGAACATGAAACTGCGCGGCGCCATCCTCGACGTTGGACGCAAACCCTTCACTCTGGATTACCTCAGACAGTACACCAAGATGCTCTCCTGGTTCAAAATGAACGACTTCCACGTTCATCTGAACGACAACTACATCTGGGTTAACGAATACTGGAAAGTTCCGACAGAAGATGGCGGAACCGAAGACCGTCGTCTGCTTGATGTATACGATGCATTCCGTATGGAATCCAACATCAAGAAAGGCGATCCTGTTCCTGGCAGCGAAGACAAGACCAACCAGCGCGACCTGACAGCTACCGACCTCTTCTATACAAAAGAAGACTTCAACAGCTTCATCAAAGATTCCGCAAAAATGGGTGTAACCATCGTTCCGGAATTCGATATGCCTGCTCACGCTCTGTCCCTGACTAAGGTTCGTCCGTGGCTCCATTCTCCCGACTCCGATCTGCCGCATCAGTCCACAGGCGGAAACCGCAGCTCGGCTGACCACCTTGACCTGAACCACCAGTACGAAGACGCTCTTGGCTTCGTTCAGGAAATCTGGGATGAATACACAACGGAAGAAAACCGTGTATTCGATACACCGATCATCCACATCGGTGCCGATGAATACGAAGCTGGCGCTGACAACTACCGCAAGTTCGTCAACGACATGTTCGAATACGCTGAAAGCAAAGGCTACAAACCGCGTGTTTGGGGCTCTCTGACTCAGCTGAAGAGCAGCCGCGAAGTTAAGGGTTACAAAGAAAACGAAGACGGATCCATCTCTCGTCGTCAGATCAACATCTGGAATACCGGATGGGCTAACGCGAAAGAAATGTACGACCTCGGCTTCGAACTGATCAACTGCAACGACGGTCAGTTCTACATCGTACCGAACGCTGGCTACTACTACGACTACCTCAACGACAACACCATGTACAACCAGAAACTGAACGTAATCGGCGGTGTAAACATTCCTGCCGGTGACGAACAGATGGCTGGTGCCCAGTACGCTATCTGGAACGACATGGTATTCGACAAAGAAACAGGTATCTCCGAATACGATATCTACAGACGTTCCTACAACTCCGCTGGTCTGCTCGCCGCAAACCTCTGGGGCAAAGGAAATGCAACTCTTGCTGAAGCAAAAGAAAGAATTGCAGCTGTTGCTGACGTTCCTGGAACAAACTTCGAATACGAAGTTGAAAAGAAAGACGGCGCTGTTGCTTCCATCAACATGGATTCCAACAAAGACGCTTCCGGTCTGAACCACGATCTGACACTCAATGGTGTCGCAATCGAAAAGACTGGCGGACGCAACGCTCTGAAACTTGACGGAAACGGATACGCATCCCTTTCCGATGTTGAGACCGTTGGTCTTGGCAACTCTCTGCGTGTAAAAGTTAAACGCACTTCCGATTCCACTGAAGAACAGGTGCTCTTTGATTCTCCGTACGGACAGATCAAAGCCGTTCAGAAAGAAACCGGCAAAGTCGGCGTTTCCCGTGAATTCGTTGACTTCTCCTTCGACTACGAACTGCCAGTAGGCGAATGGGTTGAACTTGAATTCCGCAACCGCTTCGAACAGCTCGAACTGTATGTAAACGGCAACCTCGTGCAGACCATCGGTGAAACTCGCCGTCAGGGCAAGAAAGTCACCATGATGTTCCCGATCGCCAACATCGGTGCAGCTGAAAACTCCTTCATCGGTTATGTAGACGACGTTCAGATCGGTACTGCTGATGACTTCGTATCCACTGCTCGCCTCGAACGCAAACTCGAAATGGCTTACGCGATGGAAGACGAAAGCCTTAACGAAGTAATCGCCAAAGGCTACGCCGTATCCGGCAAATACAACCCGACCGCTGAAGAAATCGATGCAGCTATCGCTGAAATCGACGAAAAACTCGACGGTATGGAATACGAAAAAGCCAACTACGCTGAGCTCGATCGTTACCTGCTCCTCGTACCGGAAGACACATCCGTATTCACAACTGATTCTGTAACAAAACTGAACGCTGCGATTGAATCCATCGTTCGCAATATGCCTAAGGGCGGTCAGGAATCTGTTGACCAGATGACAGCCAACCTGAAAGCTGCTCTTGCAGGCCTTACTGTTGATCCAAACCGTTCGATCAACACTGTAAATCCGTCTGACATCGCTGCAGCACGCGCATCCAGCCAGCACTCCGGCGAAGAAGCTGACAAAGCATTCGACGGCAGCAAAGACTCCATGTGGCACTGCGACTGGGATGACAACGGAAACGACCACTGGCTCGAAGCTGAATTCGCTGAACCCACATGCGTAAGCGAACTCATCTACTCCCCGCGTCAGTCCGGCTCCAACGGCTACATCACAGGCTACGAAATCCAGATCAGCAACGACGGAACCAACTACGAAACCGTTAAATCCGGAACTCTCGCTTCCTCTGTTGCCGACAAGACCATCACTCTTGACGAACCTGTAACAGCGAAGATCATCCGTCTCCACGCTACAAACGGCGCCGGCGGATTCGCATCCTGCTCCGAACTCGTATTCAAACGCGGCGATGTTACTCCCAACATCGATGCTCTGAATGCAATGATCGCTAAAGCAGAAAAATTCAACGAAGCCAACTTCACTGCAGACTCCTGGGCAGCAATGAACACTGCACTCGACGCAGCAAAAGCTCTCGTAGAAAGCACAGACGCAGTTGCTGTAGACAACGCTACAAACGCTCTGTCCAAAGCAATCGCAGGTCTCGTATACGGCGATATCGTTGAAGACGAATTCGACTACACAATGCTCAGCTTCCTCATCGGCGAAATGACCGACGAAAAAGTTGACAAGATGACAGCTGCAGAAGCTCTGCACAACGCCATCAACACCGCTAAAGCACTCATCAACAATGCTGCAAGCCAGAAAGAAGTAGACGATCAGCTCGATTCTCTGCACAACGACTGGCTCGATGCCCGCTACACACCGGACAAAGCTATGGTTGAAGAACTGCTCGGCGAATAAGCTTTACCATTCAACTGAAACCATCTGATTAAAGCTCTGCTTTGAAAAGACGTTCAAACCCGCTAGATTCGCTCTAGCGGGTTCTTTTCTTATGCGTGGCGCATGTAGAAGCTCTCGTATATATGGGATTTGCCGCAAGCGTAATAAACAGTGCTGGACAAACGCATACGCAAATCTCAAGCGAGATATGAAAACATGCATGTTATGAAAATAACAGAGAAGCATTAGAAAAAATTGAGAATCCGCCCTGACGCGCTCCGATAAAATGAAAGTAGATAATCAAGTCTCACTTTGATTTAAGAATGTTCGTTTTGGAAAATGACTCCTGCTCTTCATAAAAATCGGGACCATTTGAAAGGAGGTAGGGAAAATGACAAACCGCACGAGAAAGAGAAATCGATTTCACAGAGGAAACAGACTGCTTCTGACCACAGCGCTCTTCCTTAGCGGCAGCACGCTTGCAGGATGCAGCAAGTCTGAACCGGTTGAGTCCAGATCATTTGCTTTGTCTGATCAGGCAGAGTTCTATATTGTAGCCGAAGATGGCCTGATCGGTTTCAAAATGGAGAATGACGAGCCTGTACAGGTCAGTGCCGAGAAGCTGGAAATCTGCAGTCATGTCTTCAGCGATGAAACCTTCAACGCCAGACTCCAAAACCGGTATCTAGTCTTTTCGGATTATGCGGCTGTCGACAGTACCCCATCTCAAGTATCGATGGATTTTGAAACAGGAACTCTTCTTCGCAGAGAATGCAATGAGGGCGTAGATGGACAGTCCGCCAGCTATTACTTCAACATCAGTCGAGCGGATCAAAATCTGCGCGAGACGCTTGCACTGTACTCGCCTCAACTGAAGCCGCTCGATGAAACGAGCGCAAAGCGAATCTGGTTCAACTGTTTTGAAATCGATAACGATTCTGGACTGATTACCGGAACGGAAGAGATCGAGGAAAGCAAAGAGATGCAGCCGCCTAAGAATCTGGATCGCGTGTATTCACTTTCTGTAAATGATGGAAAAATCAGCTTCGAACCGTTAACG
>CAOKFJ010000118.1 GCA_948467695.1 uncultured Allobaculum sp.
CCGACCGCTAGCGACAAAGATGACGTATATAAAACGTATATCCCTAAGCGAGGGCAGCCGCGAGGCTGAAAACAGACTGTTCCGCAAAACGAGCGGGAAGAGAACTGCACCCCATATTGAAAATATCGAACAGATCGAATCAGAAGACGAACGGAGGAGAAGACATGAAAGACTATATTTTTACCAGCGAATCGGTAACCGAAGGCCATCCTGACAAAGTGTGCGACCAGATCGCCGATTCCATCGTTGACGAAGCGCTGCGCCAGGATCCCTATTCCAACATGGCTGTCGAAGCGACCATCAAAGACGACTTTATCCTTGTCTATGGCGAGGCGAATACAACAGCGACAATCGATTTTGAAGGCATCGCAAAAGATGTTCTTAAACGCATCGGCTATCCCGAAGAGTATCACGTGCATGTTGTCGTGAATAAACAGTCCCCCGAGATTCATAATGCGGTAAACAAAACTGCAGATGGAAAACTTGAAGTTGCCGCCGGCGACCAGGGCATTATGTTCGGCTATGCCTGCAACGAAACCGATGAATACATGCCCGCGCCGATTTACTATGCGCACAAGCTGTCCAGACAGCTCACCAAAGTACGCCGCGACGAACCCGGCAAACTGATGCCCGATGGAAAGACACAGGTATCGATTGAATACAAAGACGACAAACCTGTGCGTATCGACACCATCGTCGTTTCCTCCCAGCATTCCGCTGATCTGAGCCAGGAAGAACTCAAAGAGCTCATCATGGAAAAAGTCATCAAACCGGCGATTCCCGCTGAACTGCTTGACGAAAATACAAAATACTTCATCAACCCGAGCGGATCTTTCGTAGTCGGCGGATCGTTTGGCGACTCCGGCACCACCGGACGCAAAATTGTCTGCGACACCTATGGCGGAATGGGTCATATCGGCGGCGGATGCTTCTCGTCCAAAGACCCCACCAAAGTTGACCGTTCTGCAGCTTACTACTCCCGCTGGGTTGCTAAAAACCTCGTTGCTGCCGGTCTTGCGGACAAATGCGAAGTTGAAGTCGCTTATGCGATCGGACGCAAGGAACCTGTATCCATCTGCGTGGAAAGCTTTGGCACAGGCAAAGTGAGCGAAGAAGAAATGCTCGATATCGTCAACAAGAATTTCAACTTTGAAGTTGGCAATATCCTTGATGAACTTGATCTGCGCCGACCGATCTACACACGCACCACCAACTACGGACATTTCGGCGATCCCGATCTGCCCTGGGAAAAGATCATCGAACTCAAACGATAGTCCTCATGTTCCATATGCAATTGATGTCATGACATCAATGCCTGGAAAAAAAGAAGAAGCGCTCCGGCAGAAAAATGCCGGAGCGCTTTGCTTTATCAGGAATTCGCATTGTCAGAAAAGAGTCGTTCTTTTTCTGCGATGATCATCATTCGCAACCAATATGATGGTTATTTGTTCTATGATAATGTTTGAATAAAATTATTATTTTGATCTCATATAACATGAAAATCAAAGGATGCGCACTGAAATAATTTCGTGTAAGCGTATTCATATATAAATAAAACTTTACGAATTGGACTTGATATTTCATTTTTCGTTATTTTATTATTTGAAATGTGTTAAATGTTAACGTTGAATTTACTTTGAAAAATAGCGTAAACTTGAGTTGTGAAATGACAGATCAGAGTATTCCGAAAGCCGGCTCGGACCTTTCTGACTGAAAAAACATTTCCAGCGAAAAAGAAGCTAAAAAAGGAAATAATTTATGTTCAAAAACACACTGCGCAAGTCCCTGCGCCGCGCCGCGGCGGGACTGCTGTCCTGTGCAGCCGCATGTTCGATGGTTTTTGGCGCCACTCCTATCGCCGCTGAGGAATTCGTTGAAGAATCCGCCATCGAAGATCGCGTTCAGGATATTCTCGGGAAAATGACGACCCGTCAGAAAATCACGCAGATGATCATGCCTGATTTTCGCAAGTGGGGCACAACCACTGAAAACGCTACTGACTTTACTGTCATGAACGATGAAGTCAGCAAAATCATCGCCGACTACGATTTCGGCGCAGTTATTCTCTTTGCCAACAACGTAAAAACAACTGAACAGTCTTTCAACCTTGCTATGGACATTCAGAAAGCAGCCATCAGTGACGGCGGTCTGCCCGTTCTGCTGTCCATCGACCAGGAAGGCGGTATTGTAACCCGTCTTGGTACAGGTTCCGCTCTGCCGGGCAACATGGCAGTCGGCGCAACCCACAGCATTGACGATGCCAAGAAAGTCGGCGAAATCATCGGTTCCGAACTGTCCGTTCTGGGCATCAACACCGACCTTGCTCCTGATGTAGACGTCAACAACAACCCGAACAACCCCGTTATCGGTCTGCGTTCCTTCGGCGACGATCCCGAACAGGTTGGCCTGATGGGATCCGCAGTCATTGCCGGTCTGAATGAATACAACGTCATCGGATGCGCCAAGCACTTCCCAGGTCATGGCGATGTATCGACCGACTCTCATTACGGTCTGCCCGTAGTGGACAAAACACTTGAAGAAATCAAAAACAACGAGCTGAAACCTTTCCAGGTTGCGATCGACGAAGGCATCGATATGATCATGACCGCTCATATCCTCTTCCCGGCTCTTGATGACACAACACTTCATTCCGACCAGACCGGAAATGAAGAAAAACTTCCCGCAACACTCTCCAAAAAGATCATTACCGACCTTCTGAAAGGCGAAATGGGATTTGACGGCGTAGTCAGCACCGATGCCATGAACATGGCTGGTGTTGCTGCAGCATGGTCGCAGCCCCAGCGTACCGCCGTGGCTATGGAAGCCGGCGCGGACCTGATCTGCATGCCGACCGTTCTGTATTGCGAAGACGACCTGAAAGATCTCGATGCAGTCATTGACTATTGCGAACAGGAAGTTGAAAACGGCAAGCTGAGCGAAGAACGTCTCGACGATGCCTGCACACGTATCCTGACTCTCAAAGCGGAAAAAGGAATTCTCGACTGGAACGAAGACGACTACTCGCTCGAAGAAGCGCTGCAGGTTGTCGGTTCCGCTGAAAACAAAGAAGCTGAACGCGAAATCTCCGCTCGCGCAGTAACTGTTACCCGCAACAACGACAATGTCCTCCCCATGGACATTCAGAAAAACACCAATGTTGTCTTTGCGCTGCCTTATTCCAATGAACCTGGTCTGACCAGCATGGCATGGAACCGCGGCAAAGAAGCAGGCACTGTTCCTGCAGGCGCGAAGATGGATTACTTCGTGTACACCAGCCAGTCCGAACTGACTGATGAACAGAAAGCCAAAATCGATTGGGCAGACTATGTAGTTGCCGTGACCGAAGTATCCAGACCGGATCGTATGGTCGGCAAACACTGGTCCAGCAAAATCCCGAACGACATCATGGATTATGGAAAATCCAAAAACAAAAAGACCGTCATCATGTCTGCGGACAAACCATATGATACGCAGTGGTATCCCAATGCCGATGCAGTCATGGCAGTTTACGGCAACAAGGGAACCGGCGTAGACCCGACAGAATCCCTCATCGGCGGCATCACCACCGCAAACGAAGCATTCGGTCCCAATATTCTGGCTGGTGTGGAAGTTGCCCTCGGCACTTTCGGTGCAAGCGGTCAGCTGCCTGTCAATGTGTATAAATATGATGAAGCAACAAGCCAGTACTCCACTGATGAAGTTGTTTACCCGCGCGGTTTCGGTCTGACCTATCAGTCCAAAGCTGACGCCAACCGCGTTATGATGTTCCGTCTGTACAACCCCAATTCCGGCGAACATTTCTACACGGAAAGCGCAAGAGAGCGCGATGCTCTTGTTTCCTACGGCTGGAAAGCTGAAGGCGTTGCCTGGATCGCACCCAAAGAGTCCAAGACTCCGGTTTACCGTCTGTACAACCACAACGCAGGCGATCACTTCTATACACTCAGCGAACGCGAAAGAGATTATCTCGTGAATGCCGGCTGGAGATATGAAGGTATCGGCTGGTACTCGGATGATGCCAAGACCGTCAATGTGTATCGTGAATACAACCCCAACGCCAAAGTGGGAAGCCACAACTTCACAACAGACTACAAAGAACATACCTATCTGGTTGAACTCGGCTGGAAAGATGAAAACATCGCCTGGTATGCTCTGGAAAATTTCGAATAGAAATTTCTCTTCTCAAATATAAAAACTCCGGCTCTGCAAAAGCAGAGCCCGTTTTTCTTCGAAACTGCGCCAAACGCAATGGATGGTTTTTCAGGCAGAAGAAGATTCAGAACAGTACTGTCCTATGCCGATGGATTCCTGCCTGAATCAGGACAGATACAGCGCACTGTCGCTCAGATCGACAGGCTGTTCGTTGATGGTCGCGCTGATGAGCTCATCGCCTAGATAGTTGAGTTCCATATAGAACTGCTCGTCGCCATCGCGCAGCTTTTTGAGAAAGATCAGATCGCCTTTCCATAAGTTGAGCGAAGTCATCTTTTCCCAGTCTACCCAGACCAGTTCGCCCTCATCGCACTCTTTCAGCAAAGAGGCATCGAACGATCCGCCGCCGTAGAGAAACATCAGTTCAGAGAAAAGCGGATCGTCTTCGTGCTTGCGAAAGTTGAAGGTAATGATGCCCGCAAGACGGGGATTATGCCATTCAAGACCTGTTTCCTCGCGGCATTCGCGCTGCATGCATCCAAGAACGGTTTCGCCATCTTCAAGCTTGCCGCCGATGCCGATCCATTTCTCTTTGTTGATGTCGTTTTTCTTTTTGACGCGATGAAGAAGAAGCACTTTTCTATCCTGTTCCATATAGCCAAGTGTTGTCACTAACATTGTTTTTCACCTCTAAGTATGTAAGTAAGTATGTAAGAAAAGGTATTTGTATTTTCGCATTGCGCTATTCTTCATGCAAACGGTCCTCATCGCCGCATTGACTGGCGGTCGGTGATTTGACGAAAATGCATCGGCAATCTAAACTGAAATCATGCATTCAGATAAAAAAGATCCGATTCTGACGGAATCGGTTGAAGACTACCTCGAATCTGTTCTTGTCCTTTCCACGCAGCTTCCCTATGTGCGCTCGGTCGATGTGGCAAGCCATCTCGGCTTCTCCAAGCCATCGGTATCGCATGCGGTGAAACTGCTCAACGAGGAGGGGTTTCTGGAAGTGACGCCAAGCAAGCATCTGATCCTGACCGAAAAGGGAAGAGATGCGGCAGAACGCACGTACAAGCGTCATCAGTTCTTTGCGCAGATGCTTGTGAGCATCGGTGTGGATCCGCAAGTCGCGGAAGAAGACGCGTGCCGTCTTGAGCATGTCATTTCGCAGGAAACATTCGATGCCATCGTGCGCTATTACACGCATGAGAATACATCCAAAGAACAATAGAGTTCGCGATTCATTCTGTTTTCGTTCATCTTTGAACGAGCTGTCCTGCTCGCCAAAGCGGACAGAGAGATTTGCTTTCAATACATATTCGCAAGCGCAAAAGGCAGTCAGCGACCGGCTGCCTTTTAGTATGCAAACAAGCCGATGCTTTGCGGCTTAGCCTCGGCGTACGGTTTGAGATGAGAAAGACTGTACGCCATAATCAAAGCAGAACAGCACGCTGCAGATGCGCTCAATGGCGTTCATTTGCGCTGCAGGATTGCAGTGTGTTCAATTCGCAAAAACAATTCGCAACAATCAGGAGGGATTTTTATGGAACTTGAAGTCCTGGCACCCGCAGGCAGCCCCAAAGCGCTTGAAGCGGCGTTCGCGGGCGGAGCCGATGCCGTATATCTCGCATTGCCGCGCTTTGGAGCGCGCGCCTATGCGGTCAATTTTTCGATGGAAGAAGTCGGACAGTATATCGAGCAGGCGCATCTTGCGGGCAAAAAGATTTTTGTCACGATGAATACGCTGATCGAAGAAGACCAGATGGAAGCTGCGTATGAGCAGGCAAAACAGCTGCATGAGCTCGGTGTCGATGCGCTGATTATTCAGGATCTCGGACTGATTCATCTGCTTCATCATCGTCTTCCTGAACTTGAACTCCATGCCTCGACGCAGCTTTCGGTTTCCACACCTTATCAGATCGAGCAGCTGCGAAAACTCGGTGTAAAACGCTGCGTTCTCGCCCGTGAAGCGACGCTTGATGAAATTCGCGCCTGCGCGAAGACGGGAATGGAGCTGGAAGTCTTCATTCATGGAGCGCTTTGCATTTCTTATTCCGGACAGTGCCGTTTTTCGCAGGTGCGCTACGATC
>CAOKFJ010000119.1 GCA_948467695.1 uncultured Allobaculum sp.
AGCTCGAATCTCCTAGTGAGAAAAAATCCCGGGAACTCTAGTTAAATTAATTCCTTTTTTGGATAATGAAAAGACGGAAGAGATAATCCCGTCTTTTTCCACAACCAAAGTTCATTGTCTGTGCGATATTGTCCATCAGCGTGTCGTATGTCTGAATCCCACATTGATGAAAAACGACTATCCACTTCTGTTTTACTGCCGTTCAAGCAGAATCGCCACAGCTTCATCAATCCCATCTACAAGATGCGATGCCGCCTCGCGCACATCTTCAGGACTGGAATGGAAAGTAAACGAAACATCAGCCTTTTCGAGCATTGGAAGATCGTTGTACGAGTCCCCGATTGCGGCAGACGTGTTCCCTTCACCCATCAGTCGCTGGCAGAGCGTGTTAAGCGCAATGCCTTTGGTTGCGCCTTTGGGATTGAAATCCGCAAAACGCGAGTTGGCGACAAGAATCACATCCTGACGGTCCTTGTTGGCTTCATACACTTTCTGACCAATGGGTGTGCGGAAGTCGAAGGAAACAGCCAGGACGCTCGCCGGATCAAAGTCGTCGCACGAATGGATTACCTTGAGTTCAAAATCAAAGCGGACACCTTTTGCGGGTGTGACATACAAGCCTGTCGGCGTATGAAAAATGAATCCCGCATCCGGCATTTCTTCGACAACCTCGCGAATGAACGCTTCCGGCATGAAAATCTGTTCAAGCAGATTGCCGTCTTTATCGCAGATCTCGGCGCCGTTGGAGAAAATCCAGAAATCGAAATCCACTTTGCCTTCTGTCATTTTTTCCAGCAGAGGCTTCATCATGCGCGCTCTTCCGCTGACCAGTCCAAATTTGTTTCCCGCCTGCTGAAAGCGGCGAATCGCTTCGACGTCCTGCTTCCGGATACCGCCAAGATCGTGAAAATACAATGTGTCGTCAAAATCCGTTCCAAATACAATCATTCTCATTCTCCTCCTGTCGCGCATTTCAAAGAAAAAACAGTCATCATGAATCGATACCCGTTTTCTTCTTTCCATGCGCTTAGCGTGCGTTCAGGCGCGCTTTCCGACGTCTTCTGCGAGTGCAAAGCCAGCTATTTTCCGCTGCTTCCCAGACGGCCTTCGCTGCGCAGCGACGCGATCGATTTCAGTTCGTCGTAGGAAAGCTCCTGTACGTCCACTTTGGGCATCTGAAGCAGCACGCCCTGCGCGCAGGCTTTCTCATAGGGGTAGGCGATAAAGCTTTCCTGCTCGTCTTTGCTCATCGCTTCAAAAGCGGCTTTTTTAATGATGCGCAAAGGTCTGTCGTTGACGTTGGTGATCGGTGCGAGATATTCGCCGCGATAGCCGGAGTCCATAACACCCGCGCGAACAGACATGCCGCGAATGCCGGTGCTTCCGCGCTCTTTCAGAAAGAGAACATAGTCAGGATCAAACGCCGAAGCGACGCCAAGCGGGACAAGCTCGGTGTGCAGCGGAAGAATTTCCAGATAGTCTTCCTCAAAGCAGGGATACAGATCATAACCGGCGTCCTCTTCGCGTTTGGAGGGGATCACGGCATTTTCTTTTACTTTTGCCCAGTACAGTTTCATATTGAAATCTCCTTATTTTTATTTTTCACACGGCGTCATCGCCTGACAAAGTACTGCATGAACACATGCGGCATGTACAGGCGACGATGCTTTTTTCTGCTGTTTTCAGAATGCGGCGTCTCTTGTTCAGACGTCCGCAAGACGCATATCTCCAAATATCCATTGAGACATGCAACCTTTCCAATTATAACGAAAAGACGCGTTTTTTCTCCTGTCCGTTTGCCGCAGGATACGCTTCGCCTTTGCGCGCCGCATAACAAAAGCGCCCTTTGTCCGAACAGATGTCCCTGGACAAAAAGCGCTGTAAAACAAAATCAGATTTTTCGGATTATGTTGAAACGGCTGAATTCGATCAGTCTTCGAGCGTTCCGATCAGATCGTACTGGCTTGCGTCGGTGATGCGCACATTGACAAACGTTCCGCATTCGAGCGGTCTGTCGCTGGTGAAAATCACCTGTCCATCCACTTCATCGGGCGCATCGGCTGCCGAACGTCCGCGGTAGCGGTTGTTGAGCGCTTCTTTTTCTTCGACGAGCACTTCGACAACGCTTCCGATTTTGGCGCGGTTGGAATTCAGACTGATTTCACGCTGGATCTCCATCAGGCGATCGAGACGGGACTGCGCGACGGCTTCATCCACTTCGCCATCCATAAGCGCTGCTGTCGTGCCTTCTTCACAGGAGAAGGTGAACGCTCCAAGACGGTCCCATTTGATCTCTTCGATGAAATCGATCAGCTCTTCAAAGTCTTCCTCGGTTTCTGTCGGGAAGCCGACAATGACAGTTGTGCGCAGAACAGCCTGCGGGAACATTTCGCGAATTTTCTTCGTGAGCGCGAGAACATCCTCTTTGGTGCCGCGGCGATTCATTTTCTTGAGCAGACGGTTGGAAGCGTGCTGCATGGGGATATCGAAATAGGGAACAACTTTCTTCGATGCCGCCATCGCGTCAAGCAGCTCGTCTTCGATCTCATCGGGATACATGTACAGAATACGGATCCAGTGAATGCCGTCGATATCTTCAAGTTCGCGAAGCAGCTTGGCAAGCATGAGCTGATCGTAGTTGTCCAGACCGAACTTGGTGGTGTCCTGGGCAATCAGAGTCAGTTCCTTCACACCGTTTGCGGCAAGAAACTTTGCTTCTTCAACGACTTCTTCGATTGTTTTGGAATGCTGGTCGCCGCGAATCAGAGGAATCGCGCAAAACGCGCAATGGTTGGTGCAGCCGTCGCTGATCTTGACATAGGCGCTCCAGGGATTTCCGGAAATCGTGCGGTAAGCATTGATGTAAGGCACTTCGCTTTCCTGCTCGAGCAGATCTTTGAGAATCTCGGGCAGTTTTGGATAATCGCGAATCGGAACAACAGCGGCGACTTCCGGGATTTCCTGACGGATTTCCTCTTCATAGCGCTGCGCCAGACAGCCGGTCACGATAATTTTGTCCGCATAGCGAAGCATTTCAAAAATCGTATTGATGCTTTCTTCTTTGGCAGGGTTGATAAAGCCGCAGGTGTTGACGATAATCGCTTCCGCCTGACGGGGGTCGGCAACGAGAATATGACCGGCTGCTTTAAGCATGCCCATCATTTCTTCGGAGTCGACAAGGTTCTTGGAACAGCCAAGAGATACAAAACCTATTTTCATGTGATGGTCTCCATTTCTGAGGTATGTTTGGGCAGTTAACTGCCGCTTGTCTGCAGGGATCTATGCGATGCATAGGCATATATGGCGCTTCACGCCAAAAACAGGGAGAATTTTGCTCCCTGTTTGTATTGAATCGGTTTTTGTCCGGTTTCTCAACTGTCACGACATCCGATCGCTCAAAATGCAAAAGTGTTCGCTAGAACGACCAGGTGCGCGAGCCGTCTTTATCGACATAGCCGCTCTTATCGGATTTGCGCTCGTTTCTTGAAGAGCGTTCGTTTCTTGCCGGACGATTGAACGAATGCCGCTCAGAAGCGGATTTGTCGCGGCGCTCTTCCTTCGCGCTTCTTTCCTTTTTCTCGCGGCTGAAGGAAGAATCTTTGCACTTTTCTTCTTTTCGTTTTTCCGGACTGACCGGTTTCTGTTCCTTTTGCGCGCATTCCTCTTTCGCTTTTTCGTTTTGCGCTTCAGACGCATGCGCCTTGTCGTCCAGAGGGACGTCTTTGGCTTTGATCTCTTCCGCCGTTTCTTCCTGCGCGGTCGCAATCACCGGCGCGCAGGGACGGTTGTCTTTATCGTCCCAGGTTTTGCGGTAGAACATGCGGTTGTCCAAAGCGAAATTTCGCGGACCGAATGTTCCCGGAGCGACCTGTTCGAGCGTTGCATCGATCATGAACAGACGCGAATCGAGATTGTCGAGCAGGGAAAGCAGTTCCGCTTCGGCTGTCATCGGCAGAACAGGCGAACCGTATTCATGTCTTCCGTGGTGGCTGAGCACCATATGCTTGAGCAGCATGACTTCTTCACTCTGGTCAATGCCCAGTTCAACCGCCGCGCGGTCGATCATCTGCGCGCCCATCGAGATATGTCCGATCAGATTTCCGCTTGCGGTGTATTCCGGAAGAACAGGAGCGGAGTATTCCTCGATTTTGGCAAGATCGTGCAGGAGTGTTCCCGCGATCACCAGATCATAGTCAAGCCATGAATACTGCGCGAGCACGGCAAGAGCGATGCGCGCCATGGACAGCGAATGCCATGCAAGTCCGCCGGGGAAATTGTGGTGATTGCGCACAGCTGCCGGATAGGTGTAATAGGGCGTTTCAAAGCGCTCAAGAAGAAGGCTGGTCAGATCGTGAATCACAGGATTTCCAATTTTTTCAACCAGCGCGTCGACTTCCGCTTTGAGTTCTTCGCGCGAAAGCGGAGCGCTTGGCACATAGTCGAGCGCTTCGCCCTCGATTGACTTCATCGAGAATACGCGCATCTGCCATGCATTGCGGTAGCGTTTGAGCTCGCCGCTCACTTCAACCACCATGCCCTCTTTCCAGGCTTTGGACTCCTCTTCGCTCAGATTCCAGTAGCGGGCATCAAGACAGCCGCTCGCATCCTGCAGGCTGAGTGTAAGATACGGTGTGTTTTTATTTGTGCGGCCGATTTCCGCTTTGGCAATCATGCATGGAAAGGTGACGTTCCCTTCGCTTTGCATCTGATTAATCATATATTTTCACTCTCCAGTAATTCATCCACATCATCGCGCTCGAATCCCTGACGCAGACAGTACGTCCGGATTTTATAGCGCTTCTGTTCAGGCGGTTTCGAGGCATACAGACGGCACGCTTTGCCGAATGCCGCATGCAGCGCGGTCGCATCCGCGTCTTCCTCGAATACCAGTTCTTCTGCAGCTTCTTTGGCCGCATCGACTGAATAGCCGCGGGCCAGAAGCTTCTGCACGATTGTACGCCGTTTTTCGCGTGTGGACTTGGTTTTGATGGTTTTCGCCAGACGGTGCGCCATCTGCACCGCATTGCTCTTTTCCTGATCGGCAGACAGCGTGCCGCACGCCTCTTCGATAATCGAGCGGTCGATACCGGCTTTGTACAGTTTGTCCTGCACCTGCCGGCGGCTCAGACCGCACGACTGATAGTAGTCGGCTTTATCATGCGCGTATCTGGCGTCATTGATGCGCCCGGCGGCAACCAGTTCGTCGCCGACCTGGTTAGCGATCGCCATCGACGCGCGCAGCTTGAGCACGCAATAGTCGACCGCCTGCTTGCGCGTCATGTCGCGTCTTGCCAGACGGTTTTTGGTTTTGTACATGCACCAGAAGAACTCCTGCAGATCGAGATAGCTTCGCATCATGTAGGCGTCCAGGCGTGTATGCAGGGAAATCTTCAGTTCGAAATAGTCTTCGAGCGGAAGCAGAAGCTTGACGGGTTCGTCCGACGAATCACGCACCAGGCGCAGAAGGACATAATCCCCGCTCAGCTGGATTTTTTCAACTTCAAATGTTTTCGAGTAGTCTTCGATCGCCTGTTTGTAGACCATCTGAATCGATGAAGCGAAATTCTCGGCAGTAAAAGGCTGAATGCGGCGCACGCACTCGGCGCGGTTCGCTTTTCGCTGCTCATCATCCAGTGCCGCAAACGCGGCGATTTTTTCATTGAGCTCTTCGGCGGTATCGAAATAATAGCCGGTCAGCCCCTCATCAAGCAGGCCATCGAGCACATCGTCGCGTCTGCCGAAGACCATATTGCCCGCGGCAAGCGCTTCAAGATACGTCATGCCCTGCGTTTCGGAAAGAGAAGCCGAGACAAACGCATCAAAGGCTTTGTAGAACAGACCGACGTCGGCAGGATCGGCCGCGCCAAGAAATGTCACGCGGTCTAGGGCGTTTTTCTCGATAGCGTATTCCTGGTAGTAGTCTTCGTCCGGACCAGCGCCGACAACCGCCAGGCGCACGTGTCTGTTTTCGTTCTGCGCAATCGCATCGATCACCATCTCGAGCGATTTTTCTTTGGCCAGGCGCCCGATAAACACCAGAATGATATCCTCCGGATCCTGGCTGACGCGCGCGCGGATTTCGCTGATGCGTTCGTCGTTTTCATCGACACCGGTAAACTTCTCGAGATCGAGTCCCGATGGAATGACATAGATCGGCGCGAGAACGCCATAATCCAGCAGCGCGTCGCGTGTTTTTTCAGAAGGCGCGACAACTGCCTGCACACTGTTGCACACTTTGCGGCTT
>CAOKFJ010000120.1 GCA_948467695.1 uncultured Allobaculum sp.
AGGACAATGCGTTTCGTGCGCTCGGTCATGCACGAGCATAGAATTCTTGCTGAATTCTGATTGCATAAACAGCCGGTATCGGTCATGTACACGAGTTTTTTCACATTTTCCTTCGATGACAAAGTCCATCGAAGGACCTGAGTCGTGCGATACCGGAAGCGCCATGACACGCAGATCGCCGATCTTAAAGCTCTTGTATGGAATACTTCTCTGCTGATTTACAGTTCCTCTGTGCCAACTGGTTTCATTTCGTCCCAGCCAGCCATTTCTTCTCCGAACAGATCCTCTCGAGCTGGACCGTGATAATCCTTAAACAATTCCTGCAGGGTTACCTTCTTCGTTTTCTTCTGCGGAGTGAGAATAATTCGTTCGTCCTCGACATCCATTACAAACATATCGCCCGTACTCATTCCAAATTTCTGCAAAAGCGATTTTGCGAGTCTGAGTCCATTTCCGTTGCCCCATCGGCAGATTGGAACTTCAATCCCTTTCATTATTCCACCTCCATTTTCCAGACTTCTCTACGCCAAGTTTTGTATATGCACGTTAACACACAGCCTTCTGTACTAGACAAACTGGATAGAGCAAATACTGCGAAATTCAGAAGCTTAAGCCATCTGTTCGTTTTTTAATTTCAGATTTCATTTTACCATCCTGTACTTCTATGCAATTAAACTGCATCTCCAAAAATGAAAGAAAGGACATCGCTCAACTTCATGCCTGCGCAAAAAGCCGCGATGTCCTTCTCCTCATTTTTTGTTAGCAATTTGAAAGAGTTTATTTCCTTTGAAGCATAGCTGGTGTCTATACCGCATGCGCCTAGGCTAGAGCGCCATCCAGATCAAGCGTCATCTGCACCGCCGCATCGTGTTCGCTTTGCTCAGCCTTAGGTGCATCCAGACCGAAGGTGATCGGTTCAAACTGTCCGGCTGCTTCAATGACCAGATGCCGATTCGATACATGCGTGTATTCCAGACGCTCGTACAGCGTATGAAGCGCGAGTTCAGGCGTATTTGCCTCTTCAGAAAGGTGAGCGAGGACAATGCGTTTCGTGCGCTCGGTCATGCACGAGCATAGAATTCTTGCTGAATCCTGATTGCACAAATGTCCGGTGTCGGAAGCAATGCGCATTTTGAGCCAGAAGGGTCTCTGTGTGGCGTTCAGTTTTTCAAGGTCGTGATTGCTTTCGAAGATGTAGTAGTCCGCATCACTCAAAGCGCCAAGTATCGCTTCGGGCACATAGCCGGTATCGGTCATGTACACGAGTTTTTCACATTTTCCTTCGATGACAAAGCCCATGGAGGGGCCGGAGTCATGCGAAGTCGGAAGCGCCATGACGCGCAGATCTCCGATCGTAAAGCGCGCAGGCGGCGTAAGCTTGCGCAGATCAAGGCTGACGATTTCTCCCTTGGATGTCTTGGCTTTAAGCGGGCAGCATGTATACACCGGCACGCCGCCGAAGCGGTTGAGCTGCTTGATGTGATCGCCGTGCGAATGCGTGATCAGCAATGCGTTGAGATCCTCTTTGCATACGCCGGCTTCTTTCATTTTTGTATTGAGGTAGCGCCATGACGAGGGACCGCAGTCGATGAGAATAACGGTATCACCTTCGCGCACGAGGCAGGCGTTTCCCTTCGAGCCTGAAGCGAGAAGATCAACCCGCATAGCCTGGTACTCCTTCGTGAGCGAGCGAGGAAAACAGCGAGCACGATTTCTCGAATACAAGCTGAATCTTGCCCGTTTCGCCGTTACGGTGCTTTTTGAGCGAAAGGTCGACGACCTCGGTTTCCGACTGCTGGTCGGGATCGTTGTTGTAGTACTGTTCGCGGTAAATAAACATAACGATATCCGCGTCCTGCTCGATTGATCCAGATTCTCGAAGGTCGGACAGCTGCGGTTCGTGGTTGGTTCTTTCCTCGACTTTTCGGGACAGCTGCGACAGAGCGATAACGGGGCAGTCCATTTCTTTGGCGAGGATTTTGAGGTTTCGGGAAATTTCCGATACTTCCTGCTGACGGGAATCGGAGCGTCCGCTTCCGCTGATCAGCTGAAGGTAGTCGATGACGATCAGCGACAGTTCGCCCATCTGCGAGCGCAGCTTGCGGCATTTGGAGAAGATCTGGCTGACTTTGATCATCGATGTGTCATCAATGAAAATCGGACGGTTGCTCAGATCGCGTCCCGCGTCGTTAAGCCCGTTCATTTCTTCGTCATCGAGTTTTCCGCTGGTGAGCTTGCCGCCGTCGATCTTGGATTCCGCTGCGATCAGACGCTTCATCATCGAGGCGGCAGGCATTTCGAGCGAGAAAATCGCGACAGCACCGGGATTTCTTTTGGAAACCTGATTGGCGACGTTGAGCGCAAAAGCGGATTTTCCCATCGCCGGTCGGGCGGCAAGGATAATCAGATCGCCCCGATGGAGACCATTGGTCATCGTATCGAGATCGGTATACCCGGTGCGGATGCCGCTGACGCCTTTCTGTTCGCGCAGCATGGCAATTTCGCGCTTGATTTCTTCAAAGATTTCGCCGGATGTCTTGAAGTCGCTTCCCTTACGGCGTCTGGTGACATCCATGATTGCACGCTCGGCGCCATCGAGAATCGCATCGAGCTCAAGCGATGAGCCGGCGGCTTCTTCGCTGATCTGCTCGGCCGTTTCCATCAGGCGGCGAAGCTGGGATTTTCCCTGAATCGTTTCGACATAGTGCGGTGCCGTAACGCCGGAAACCGCGCTGTCGAGCAGTTCGCTGAGGTAGTCGATGCCTCCGCTGCTTTCAAGCTCGTCGTTTTCCGTCAGATAGAGAACAACATTCTCCAGGTCAACCGGCTTTCCCGATGCCGACAGCTCGGACATGGCGGAGTAGATCTGCTGGTGGGCAGGAACAAAAAACTCGGAGGCCTGCAGATCCTCGTCCCGGCACTTGGTCAGGACATTGGGATCGATGAGAACAGCTCCGAGCAAGGCCTGCTCCAGACGACTCGCGTTGGGCAGTTCCTTAATCATGGCGCATTAAGCTCCTTTCGCACTGACATGCACGTTGATGGTGCCGATGATCTTGCCTTTGTACAGGTCCACCTTCACCTTAGTCGTGCCCAGCGAGGAAACGGGGGTATCCATGATGATTTTGCGTTTGTCCACCTGGATTCCCTTCTCGGCAAGAGCGTGAACGATCTGTTTCGAGGAAATCTGGCCGAATGTGTTTCCGCCTTTTCCTGTGTTCAGTTCAAACTCGAGCTGCATATCTTTAAGTTCGCCGGCGATGCGTTCGGCATCCTGGCGGTTCTTTTCGTCTTCTTCTTTGCGTGCGGCGATACGTTCGTCAAGCGCACGTGTGTTTTCCTTGTTGCAGGGAGCAGCAAGGCCGTTTTTGATCAGATAGTTGCGTCCGTATCCGTCGGCGACTTCTTTGACCTCATCTTTTTTTCCGACTTGTCTGACGTCGGCAAGCAAAATGACTTTCATTCCTGTTCCTCCTGATCGAGAAGGCTCTGCAGTTCGGCAGCCACTTCCTGAACCGTGGTGTTCTCACGCTCCAGAGCCGCGGCGCTGAAATGCCCTCCTCCGTTCATTTTTTCCATAATTTTCTGTACATTGACCGTTCCGTCGCTTCTGGCGGAGACGGCAACGTTTCCGTTGTTCTGGTTGATACCGATGGTAAACGCCGCCTGGCAGCCTTTGAAGCTGAGCAGCGAATCCGAGATGGTCGACAGCATTGTCCGGCTGACAGGCTCGTCGAGCACGTCAATCAGATACTTCTGATGATACACTTTCGCGCGCTCGATCATCTGCGCCCGTCGGCGGTAATCGGTGTAGTCGACCTGAAGCGCTTTTTCAGCCACTTCCGCATTGGCGCCCCATGCGCGCAGACGGGCCGCCGCCTGGAAGGTGCGCTCGGAAGTATGCTGTTTGAATCGTCCGGTATCCACAACGATACCAAGATACATGATTGTCGCTTCCATTTCATAGATTGGCACAGACATTGCCAGCGATTCAAGCAGTTCTGTCATGAGCTCGCATGTGGAGCTCGCTTTCGATTCGATGTAGCTGACCAGCACGTTGTCGAGCCCCTGATCGCTGCGGCGGTGATGATCGATGACGATTTTGCGCACATCTTTTTTCAGCAGTTCCTCGCCTGAGGAGATCGCGGGGTTGGAGTGGTCGACCATGATGACCAGATCGCGAAGCGGATCCATCATTTCAAGCGCCTGACCCGGCGTGATGAAGCGCGCGCGCTCATTGAGCGATTTTACATATTCGTCCATCGTTGCCTGCAGCTGTCGGTCGCGAGGCACATCCTTGAGCACGATGTACGTCTCTTTACCCAGAGTACGCGCCCAGTTGTTGGCGGCAAGCGCGGCACCCATGGCGTCGTAGTCTGTATTGACATGACCGAGAACAAACACCTTCTGCGAATCGCGCAGCACATCCTGAATGCTTGAGGCGACGATGCGCACACGCACTTTGGAACGCTGCGATGCCTGTTCGGAATTGCCTCCGATGTACTGCACCGGCTCATCGGCATGCTTGATGGCGATCTGATCGCCTCCGCGCGACTGCACCAGTTCGGTCAGTTCGGTCAGCACTCTGTCCATTTCGATGAAATCGTCCTGATCGCTCGCGAATGCTGCCGAAAGCGTGATGGACAAATCGGCTCTGGCCGCTTCATCTTTGATTTTCTGCAAGATCGGGAAATTCTGCTTTCGCATGTTTTCAAGGATCGCCGAATCAAGCACAAGCAGATAGCGGTCCGAGCGCATGCGGCGCATCAGGATTTTGTTTTCGCGCGCCCAGCTGATCAGCGGCGTGCGGATACGCGTGTTGATTTCATTGAGCAGTTCTTCATTGTCGTAGCTCAGATACTCGCTATAGTTGTCAAGCGTGAGCACGCCGAGCACGACACTGTTCTGCTCGACGATTCTGCGGCAGCGGGCAAGTTCGGTAATGTTGCGAACGTACAGCACCTGTCCGCCGTCTTTGTGAATAACTTCAAAGATATGCCCTTTGTATTCTCCCTGAATGGAATCGATATTGCTTTGAAAAAGTTCCTTGATATCCGGCAGAAAGCAGGTGAGCTTTTTGTTGACCAGATCGGGCATGAACTGGCGCAGATAGTCGGAGATCCATGTCGCCACGTATTCGTCGTTGTACGTGATCAGACCGATTTCGCCGATCGTCAGCGCGTCCTTTGCCTCGCGGCCGAGAACGCGGCCGATTTCCATATTCGTCTGAATGCCCTTCTTGCGCAGGCGCAGCCAGAAGGAAATAAACAGTACACCGTAGAACAGGCAAAGCACAAGCAGCATCGCAAACACGATCCACTCGCCGATAATCGCCGTGTAGATCGTCGCGGAAATCGCCATCACAAGCAGAATGCAGAAAGCAACCATCCATTTCCAGTAGCGTTTCATACAGTGCCCCTTTCTTTCGAGCGCTTGAAGCTCGAAGATATGCACGAAACCCAGCCCGTCAACGCCGGGTAAATATTCAAAACAGGAACAAGCGCGGCAAACGTTTTCGCAAAAAGCTCCACGCGAAGTTTTCTGTCTTTTTCCTTGTGCATCCGTCTGACAATACTGCGATACATGTCCAGATATCCCTGCCAGACCATCAGTTCAAAATCAACCAGCGACAGCGCCAGAAGAACGTCGCGAAGGATCTCAGGCGTCTGCTGCATGCCAAATGCGGCATAACCCCATGCGCCAAGCAGCGGCGGAAGAATCCATCCGCACCACGCCGGCACATCAAATGTAACCGGCAATGCGACATGGAACGTGCGCGGCAGAATTTTCATCATCAGAATGACGCCGATCAGCGCGCAGGCGATCGCTTCAAGAAGACTTTGAAAGAGCGAAAGCAGCCCAACAATCATCAGCGGAGAAACATAGGCGAAAATCCACGTGAATCCCTCTGTTTCCTGCACGATGTCAAAGCCGAATACCGCGGCCATTATGGTCATGCTCAGCATGTTGATCACAAACAGCAGGACGAACGATGCGATGACCAGAAGCAGGACATTGACATTTTTGCGCAGTCCCCTGCCGATGATATAGCCGCTTAAAAGCATCGAACCCGCAAACAGCCATGTCGTCAGCGATGAGAGCATCAGCGTAAGCAGTATCATCGCGCAAAGCGCGCAGAACGGCACGCTTGATTTTTCATCGTTTGTCAGGGCAATCACCAGAACCGGCAAG
>CAOKFJ010000121.1 GCA_948467695.1 uncultured Allobaculum sp.
TACTCAATGAGAACATGCATCGAAAGTACGAAGAATAGTTCACTGAATTCTTGGTTCTGGCCCAGGAAAAGCGATGTTTTTCGCATCCTGATTTACCGCATATGTCTGAGCCATATGTATGTCTGACTCATATGAAGGAAACGGATCTGGCTGCTCGAGTCAGATCCGTTTGGGTGATGCATTGTTAATCAATAGCTTTTTCGGTTTCGGCATCGAAGAAGTGCATCTTCTCGGGCAGGAAAACAAAGTCTTTCTGATCGCCGGGATTGCACACTTCATATTTGTCTACGCGAGCGACCGTCAGCTGACCAGCAGCCTGGAAATACATATTGTTTTCATTTCCCATGACTTCGGTGTTCTCGATTGTCGCGTGCATGATGTTGTGCTGGTGTTCGTCGAGATAGTTTTTTGCGAATTTGATGTCTTCGCCGCGAATGCCCATGGTCACTTTCTTGAGACCTGAAAGCTTTCTCTTCTGCTCATTGGTCAGTTCATAGCGGCTGCCATCGCCAAACAGGAGGTATCCATCTGCGATATCGACGGTGAAGAAGTTCATCTGCGGAGAGCCGATGAATCCGGCAACAAACTGGTTTGCGGGATGTTCGTACAGTTCCATCGGTTTGCCTGCCTGCTGAATAACACCGTCTTTCATGATGACAATGCGGTCCGCCATAGTCATGGCTTCGACCTGGTCATGCGTTACATAGATGGTGGTGTTTTTGAGTTTGCGGTGGAGCGAGGAGATTTCATTTCTCATGGACACACGCAGCTTCGCATCGAGGTTGGAGAGCGGTTCGTCCATCAGGAAGAGGTCGGATTCCTTAACGATTGCGCGGCCGAGAGCGACACGCTGACGCTGACCGCCGGAGAGGTTTTTCGGTTTGCGTTTGCGCAGTTCTTCCAGACCAAGGATATGGCAAGCCCAGTCTGTTTTCTTTTTGATTTCGTCTTTGGGCAGCCTCATGTTGCTTAGACCATAGGAGATGTTTTTCTCAACGGTCATATGGGGATAGAGCGCGTAGTTCTGGAACACCATCGAGATGCCGCGATCTCCGGGCTTGACCTGGTTCATGAGTTTTCCGTTGATCCAGAGCTCGCCGCTTGTGATGTCTTCGAATCCGGCGATCATACGAAGCGTGGTGGATTTACCGCAGCCGGAAGGTCCGACAAATGCGACGAATTCTCCTTCTTCGATTTCCAGGTTGAAATCTGTGACGGAATTGGTGCTGTTTCCTTTGTAGCGCTTGTTGATGTTTTTCAGTTCGATAAATGACATGATGGTCTTCTCTCTTTCTTGTGTGGTGTGATCTTCGAAACGTTTCGCAGTCTGTCTTGCGCATTCTGCGTTTTTTTGTTTATCTGGGGGATTTCATCAGCCCTGCGGCAGCTTCGCTTCAAAGCGATGCTGCCAGGCTGAAAGAAAAGCGGTACGAGTAAGGTTGAGTGCGGTTTATCCTTCTTTGCCGCCGGTGGAAACCACGCCTTCGACGATCTGTTTGGAGAAGAAGGAGTAAATGATGATGACTGGAATAGTGACCATGGTGATGACAGCCAGTGTCATGCCCATCGTTGTGTTGTCGTTTGCGGTGATCGCGTTCAGACCGATCTGGGCAGTCAGCAGATCGCCGGAAGTGAAGACCAGAGATGGCCAGAGGTAGTCGTTCCATACACCCAGGAAGGTGAAGACGGCGACGGTAGCGACCACGCTTTTGCACATCGGCAGAACCATGGTGAAGAAGTAGCGCATTGGCGAGCAGTGATCGAGCTGCGCGGCTTCGTAGATGTCGTCAGGCAGCGAAATGAAGGTCTGACGGAAGAGATATATATTGAAGGGATTGACGATACCGGGCAGAACATAGCCGACGATCGTATTGAGCAGACCCATCTTGGCGATGAACAGGAAGTGAATGGTGATGATTGTCTCCATGGGAACGATCATCAGCATCATGATCACGAGCATCCATTTGTCGCGTCCGGGAAATTTCAGTTTTGCCAGAGCGTAGCCGGCAAGGCCATTGACGATGATGCCCAGGACAATCAGGATCGCCGCGTAGAGCAGCGTGTTGCCCATGTACTGCATGAATTTAGTGCCAAAGAGAATATCGATGTAGTTTTTGAAGAAGTCCTGCGTGAATGCGGGCGGCAGGAATGCCCGGATACTGTTCATGTCGGCGGTTATGGCTGCATCGGTTTTAAACGAGTTGCAAATCATCCAGATAACCGGGAACAGGAAGAACAGCGAAGCGAAGATCATCAGCGCTGTCAGTACGATTTGTTTACGCTTCTCGGCTTTGGTCAACATATTCTGCCTCCGTGTCTTTTACAAACATTCTGCCGATGGATTTCATGCGGCGTTTATTGTGTCTGGGTTTATCGTTGAATTCATCTTTGTCGCGGGTAACGACGTTCTGGATCACTGTCAGGATCATGACGAAGAACGCGAAGACGATAGCCAACGTGCTTGCCATGCCGATTTCCCAGTTGACGGTACCTGTTTCATAGATGTCGTATACAACGGTGTAAGTCGAGTGGGACGGTCCGCCGCCGGTCATAACCATCGGCTGAACCAGCATTCTGAACGCGCCGATTGTCACGGTGATCAGAACGAAGATGCAGATCGGTTTGATTTCGGGAAGAGTGATGTCGATGAATTTTCTCCAGGCGGAAGCGTGATCGAGATCGGCCGCTTCATAGAGCGCGGGGTTGATGCCCTGCAGTGCGCCAAGGAAGATGATCATCTGATAGCCCATGCCCTGCCATACCGACATGAAGGCGATGGATGGAAGCGCCTGCGAAGCGGAGTTGATGAAGGGCTGCGCTTCGATGCCGAAGAACCCGAGAATCGCGTTCATGATGCCTTCAGGCGAGTAGATCTGAATCCAGAGGTTGGAGACAACCGCCAGAGACATAACAACCGGAATGAAGAAGGCGACCTTGAAGTACTTCTTGCAGTAGGTGACCTTATTGATCAGCATCGCCAGTCCCAGCGCGCCAAGACACTGGCAGGGAACGATGATCAAAACGAATTTAACCGTGTTGAGAAATGCCATCACGAAGTCTTCATCCTGGAACACTTCGAAGTAGTTCGACAATCCCGTGAAATGGATAAGGTTTGGATTCAGCGCGAAGAAATCGGTAAAGCTGAAGACCAAAGTCAGGATCATCGGAAGAAACAGAAAGATGCAAAGCAGCACCAGCGCGGGACCGAAGAAGCTCATCCCGAGCAGCGACTGACTCTTTTTAGTCATAACGTTGTCCTCTCATTTTGATTGATGAAATTGAATCGGCAGTTACTGCCCGGTGTAGCGTTTGAGTTTTTTGTTGATGCGGTTGACCGCTTTGTCCATGGTTTCTTTGGTATCGTGTCCGGAAAGAACACTGTTTTCGAGAACCTGCTGGACAGAAGTGCTCACCTGCGGATAAACCGGTGTTTTGGATCGCGGATGTCCATACGTGGACAGCTGATCGTAAAGCGCTTTGTAGTTGGGATCGCTGGTGAACAGATCGTTTGTTTCGTAGGCTGCCCATGTGCTCGGCATCGAGTTTGTCTTTTCCATCAGACGAATCGAACTGTCGACACCGCTCATGTACTGCACAAGCGCTGTCGCTCCATCGATGTTGTCTGTGCCCGAGCTTGCCGCAAACGCCCAGCTTCCGGTCGGCGTATAACGTCCGCCATCCCAGTTGTCGCTGACTACATACGGCGCGACGCCAAGATTGATGTCCGGATAGTTGGACGTGATGTTGTTGACTGCCCATGCTCCGTCGAATTTGAATGCGGCGCGACCGCTTTCGAACAGATCCTGAATAGCAACCGGAGACATATAGCCGTCTGCGACGAGCGTTTTGAAGAATTCGACGGTCTCGGCATTTTCTTCAGAGTTGAAAACACCGTCGACTGTAAGACCATCTTCGCTAACGAAATCTCCGCCATTGCTCCAGAAGAACGGCGCGTAGAAGTAGATCGTCGCCTCGCCTGCCGGGAAAGTCATATCGATCGGATAGCCTCCAAGTTCGTCTGTGATCGGTTTGACCTTGGCGAGAATTTCCAGGAACTCGCTCCATGTCCAGGGGTGTGCCTTATCGGGAATCTCGACACCGGCTTTTTCCAGAATGTCCTTGTTGACATACAGTCCGACACTCGACTCCATCGCGCCAAGCGCGTACAGTTTTCCATCCACTGTTCCCTGCTCGATGATCGAGGGAAGATAGACATCTCTTTGCTCATCGCTGAGCGGCGAAAGCGGCTGGATGATGCCGTTAGCAGCATATGCCGAAATGTTCGGACCATCGACAGTGATGACATCCGGCAGATCGCCCGACATGACCGAAGCGTTGATCTTGTCGGCATAACCGCCGCCCGAATCGTTTCGCGGTACGAATTCGATGTCCGCAAAATACTTGCCGTCATATTCTTTGTTAAACGCATCGACCGATTCGCGATACGCCTGACCTTCGTCAGTATCTTCGATCGAATGAACCCAAATGCTTAAATACTCTTCCCCTTCGTCAAAACCGGGGCGATCGCCCGGATGAACGACCATTGATGTACAACCGCCAAGCATGACGCCGGCAAGCAGCGCGGCGATGGCGGATTTGAACTTGTGCTTCATATGCTCCTCCGTTTTGTGTGTACCGGTTAAGTTACCGGTTACTTTAGCTGTAGTATACGGTCGCCTAAAATGGGTGTCAACAGTTTGAAAGCGATTTCTCAAATTTCTCGTAACCGGTTACTTAACCGATTGCAAAACCGATTACTTATGGATAAACTGAATTCATCCAAACCTGTTTTCTATCCCTATATATAGTCGATCACGATACGACGCATCATCAAATTCCTAGTAAGCACCGCTTGCCCTATGCCAGTGACGATCAGAATCTGATGAGCATCCATCTTCCATCGAACTCGAGATAGAGACATGAATGAATCAAAGGAATCGAATATGCCAAAACAGAAAGTAACTTTTGCGGACATTGCCGCCAGAACCGGATTTTCCAAAACGACAATTTCCCGCTTCTTCAACAACCGTGACTCCCTGACGCTTGAAAATCAGGAAATCATCCAAAAAGCTCTCGATGAACTTGGCTATCAGGAAAACAAACTCGCCAAAGTTCTTGCCAATGGACAGACTGAATTTATCGGAATCGTCATTCCAAACCTCTATCTTTCCTATTACGCCGAAATGCTCGATCTCATTCTTTCCACCTATGAAGACTTCGGCTACAAATTTCTTGTCTTCCTGGGCAACGACAAAAAAGAGATCGAACAGAAATACATCAGCGAACTGCTCGCCTATAAAATCGAAGGACTTATCGTTCTCTCGCACACCATCTCTTCGAAAGAACTCGCGCAGTTCGATCTGCCGATCGTTACCATCGAACGCGAGAGCAACGGCATCTGCGGCGTGACCACAAACAACGAACTCGGCGGACGTCTTGCCGCAAAAATGTTAGCGCAGGCAGGCGCGCAGGAACTCGTTCACATCAATGCCTTCTTCCCCGAATCGTCCCCCGCACATGGACGTATCACCGGTTTCTTTGAAGAAGCTGAAAAACTCGAACTGCCCTGCTCCATGATCCGCGGCGAATTCGGCTCCTCCTATCAGGATGTAAAAGCCGAGATGGGCCGCATCTTTGATCAGGTCATGGAAAAGCGAGATGAGAATGTGATCACCGGTTTCTTCCTTGCCAACGATACGTACGCCAACCTCTTTCTCAATCTCGTCATCCGTCACTTCAAAGCCCTGCCACCAAACATTAAAATCGTCGGATTTGACGGTTCCACACAGTCATCTGATGCGATCATTCCCTTCTCGACAATTGCGCAGCAGAAAAAAGAAATGGTGCATGAAGCCATGAAACTGCTTGTGCGTCAGATTGAAGGACGCAAAAAAAGACGCCCTGAGCGTCTTAAAGAACCTGTTCATATTGAAATTGATCCGGTACGCGTCGATCGTGACACAACTCGTCATGGGTGGAAGACAAGCGATTTTTAACGATATTCCTGAATATCAATTCCGGATTCCCTTTCATCGCATAATGTTTATCGTACGACATTTGGGAGTGTGAAGCAGCTTCGTGCCTCTAATTGTTAGCACCATTCGAATGCGAAAACTGTCAGCTGAAATTCCAGAAAATAACTGCCGAGTGCAGGATGATTGGAAGGATGAAAACAAT
>CAOKFJ010000122.1 GCA_948467695.1 uncultured Allobaculum sp.
TAACGAAAGACGCCGCAGACAGCGCATCGAAGAACGTCGTAAGAGAAACATGGAACGCCGCAACGCAGGCAAACGTCCTTACGGCAACCGTCCGGGCTACAGAGGCCCCAGAGATGGTCAGGCTCCCCGCGGTCCCAGAAACGAAGCTAAAGCTGAAGCTCCGAAGACCGAAGAAGCTAAACCCGCTGAAAACACAGCCGCTTAATCAGGCAGAAAGAGGACATGACTATGGCTATTACTGCTAAACAGGTAAAAGAACTCCGCGAAAAAACCGGCGCGGGAATGATGGACTGCAAAAAAGCCCTCACTCAGACAGACGGTGACATGGAAAAAGCCATCGACTGGCTGCGCGAAAACGGAATCGCTAAAACAGCGAAAAAATCCGGACGCGTTGCTGCTGAAGGTCTGACACGTGTTGCTGTTGATGGAAACATCGCTGTTGTATTCGAAGTGAACTCCGAAACAGACTTCGTTTCCAAAAACGAACAGTTCCTCGAACTGCTCGACACTGTAGAAGCTGCACTTCTTGCCAACAAACCCGCTACTGTTGAAGAAGCTCTCGAGCTCACAACAGCTAACGGTACTGTAAACGATCTGATCGTTGCCGCTACCGCTACAATCGGAGAAAAAATCACTCTCCGTCGTATCGCTATCGTTGAAAAAACAGACGACCAGGTATTCGGTGCTTACATGCACAACAAAGGCGCTATCTCCGCTCTTGCTGTAATGAACGGCGGCGCTGCTGATGTTGCTAAAAACATCGCTATGCAGATCGCTTCCATGCGTCCTTCCTACATCAGCCAGGCTGATGTACCTGCTGATGTACTTGCTCACGAGACAGAAGTTCAGAAGAAGATCATGGCTGAAGATCCCAAAATGGCAGGCAAACCCGAGAAGATGATCGAAGGCATCCTCAAAGGCAAAGTCAGCAAACACTTCCAGGATGAATGCCTCCTTGATCAGGAATTCTTCCTTGATTCCAAGAAGAAAGTTAACCAGTACCTGAAAGAAAACGGAACTTCCATCGAAGAATTCATCCGCTTCCAGGTTGGTGAAGGCATCGAAAAGAAAGAAGAAGATTTCGCTGCTGAAGTTGCTGCCCAGATGGCAGCTGCGAAATAAGCAGTCAGTCTGATTCCATTTCAATTCATCAAATACAAACAGGAGAACTCGCATGCTCATGCGCTTCTCCTGTTTTCTTTTATATAAGGGATATAAAGGGAAATATGATGTCCGCAGCACCTGAATACGATCAGTATTTCATAAGTATCCGAAGATCAAAGCGCGCTGATATATGGGAGCGGATACAATGAATCGCCGAAAATATGGGAAGCAATTGATGAATCTACTGATGATGAACGATGAAATCTTCGATAGATTGCTCTTTTGTCTGCATGAATTGGGTGGATTATCCATAGGAGCTTTGCGCAATGTTCCTGCGCTCTTGCTTTTTATGCGTAAAATGTTAAAAATGTAGAAGTTCTTCAGCTTTGTGCAAATTTGTGCAAATATTGCACCGTTCGCAGATGGAAGGCGAGAGGAACATTCATCAAAAAAATTATCCAAAAACGCAAAACAAAAATACAATAGAATTAATAAACGACCTGGCGCCTCAAGAGCGCAATACAAAAACAGAGCTAGACAGCTCAATTCTCACCAGCCCATGCAGATCAACTCACCTGACGGACTGGTGTTTGCGTATTCTGTATGAAAAAGAAGAGCACGGCGGTATGCCTGAAGCATGCAGCTGCTGAAGAAAGGCAAAGTTATGAAAAACAAGATTCTCATGCTGCTGAGAAAATACAGCGAGCTCATACGGTATTCGTTCTGGGGCATCTTTGCCACAGTCACCAATATCGCGACTTACTATATCTGCTATGACATGATCCACATTTCCAATACCATGAGCAACATCATTGCGTGGGCAGTGTCGGTGCTTGTGGCATTTGTAACCAATAAGATCTGGGTCTTCAACAGCCGCAATGTCGGCTTCAAGCGAAGCGTTAACGAATTTGTTTCGTTCGCGGGCTTTCGCTTCGTGTCCGAACTCTTTGATTTGGGCATTATGTATTTCGCAGTCGATATGATGAACTGGCCGGCGCTGTTCTGGAAAATACTGGCGAACGGCATCGTGATCATCCTGAACTACTTCTTCTCGAAATTTATTATTTTCAGAAAGAAATGATTTTTTACAGTCTATTCATTCACCGGAATGTTTCTCTTTGACCATTGCATTTCAGGTCGCGAATTTCATTCCGGTTTCTTTTTTGCCAGACTCCAAAACCGCTGGAAACATACGGCAAAATCAATCGAAGTCTAACGGAGGAAACCATGAATAAAAGAATGTGTATCTCTCTTGCTGCAGCACTGAGTCTTACGCTGACAGCTGCAGGCTGTTCTAAAGACAAGAAGAATGATGCTGCACACAGCAGCGACTCTGCAAAAGCATCGCTTTCGATTCAGGAAGCTCTGGAGAGTCGCGAAAAAGCGGAAAGTCTAAGCAGAGAACTTGACGTCCGCGCACAGGCGATTCGAAGCCTGCAGGCGGAAACAGAAGCCGATGTTACAGGATTTGATCAGACGCATCTTCGTTCGCTTTTCTACAGCGAGCCGATTGGCGTGGAAATGGCGCATCGCATCGAAGGCGACATGCTCGATACGCAGGCAGGATACATCACAACTGATCAGCTGCGCCTTGTACGCGTGCTGTACAGTGATTTTGAGGGAAGAACCAAAGTCGGCGAGCTCATATGCAATGAACTGATCAGCGAAGATCTTGAAAACGTATTTTTCGAATTGTACATGAACGCCTATCCGATCGATCGCATCGTGCTGCCGTATGGATACGGCATGGATGATGAATCGGTGACTGCTGATGATATTACCCGGTGCCTGGCTACCGTATGGGATGAGAACGGTCAGGCTTTCGCCAATGAACACTCTCTTGGACTGGCGGTAGACTTCAATTCGCTCTACAATCCGCAGGTTATTACTGAGGATGGACTGGATCTGTGTCTGCCGGAAGCGGGAAGACCATACGCCGATCGAACGACCGGCAATCCGCACTACATCTCCGAAGATGATCTTGCCTATCAAATCTTCACCAAGTACGGATTTAACTGGGGCGGTGTCTGGCAGGGCAGAAACGATTACCAGCATTTCGAAAAATTCTTCAATCATGATACGCAGACTGTTGATACCAGCGTCTACGCCGGCAGCTAGGCACGCTGAATATGCAGCAGACCGAAGCGTAATAATGCATGAATGAAATTATTTGCACTCTACATATCACCAAGATTCGCCTGGCATCACAATGATGCGGGCGGATCTTTTTTATAACGACTCGATTCCCGTATTGCGGTGAAGTTGCTGAATAGCGAAGAATGAACAAAAACAATAGGGAAGCAATTGCAGAGATCGAAATATCCCTTTGCAAACCAGCGAATTGTCGAAAGAGAATCTTCAGGCGCCTTTTCGAACATTGAATTCGGATTGATCGTGAGGCTTTTTGGTTATTAATAAAGCGAACCGCTTTCATTTTTGTAGGAAAGAATTGAAAGCGTATTCGTAAAGCGCTTTATCTTACGTTAAAGTCAACTAGTCTTTGTTTTTTGTGATTTGTGCTATGTTAGTTGCCATGGACACAACTCAGATGAATCTGATCAGTAAATTGAAGCTCCGGTGCAGGGCAATGAGCATCGGATCGCTGGATATAGACGACATATTTATTGCATCGAGCGCCATACTTCTGTTTCTCCCGTTTGAATGGACCATGGTCATTGCTTCAGTCATTCTTGTATGTGCAGCAATGAAGGGGACGCTGGCTGAAGCCATTCGAAGACAGCCGGCGGCAGTGTGGCTGTACGCTTTTGCGGGAATGCAGCTGTTTTCATCGCTGATGAGTTCCAACAGCATGGGAGTTCTCAACTCGCTTGGCACATTTGCGGTAGGGATGCTAGTCGCGCTTTTCTGTCGCGTGCTGAATCCTCGCAATTTTAAAGCGGCTATGCAAGTGACTGCGATTCTTTCCTGCTTTGCGGCATTTGCCGGTATAGGAGAATTTGTGCGTCTGGCAGAGCAGAACCAGGCGGATCTGCTTTTTTGTCTGAAGACAATTCCCGAATACGTACGCATTCGCGTGACGTACTACAATCCGAATCTATACGCGGCGATGCTCGATTTCTTTATCGCTATTAGCGCATATCTTTTTTTTGATACCGATAAACGAAGCTCCAGACTGCTCTGGTTTGGAGCGGCGGTTTTGAATCTGATTGCATTGTTTCTTACCGGTAGCCGCATGGCTCTCGTGCCTCTTCCATTTATTCTGCCTCTGTTTCTGTTTTTTATGCACAAAGGCAAATGGTTCTGGACAGTGCTGGGGACAGAGGGGGGAATGCTTGCGTGCATTCTTTCTCATCCGCATTTGATTCCCCGCTTTGGAGCGAGCGCTTCGGTCGATGCCCGTTTCGAGATATGGGAAAATGCAATTCACGGCATTCGCGAGAATCCGCTGTTCGGTGGAGGACCGCAGTACTACGCCATGATTGATACTGGAATGTTTTCCCGCCCCGCGCCGCATGCGCACAATTTAGTGCTTGATGTGCTGCTCAACAGTGGGATTATCGGTACAGCCCTGCTTATGACCTATCTGGCAAAGATCCTGAAATACTCCGCAGATTCACGGCTTCACAAAGAACTTCCGCTCTTTGCGCCGCTGATGCTTTCCATGCTGGCGTCTGTTCTGATCGTTGGTCTCGCCGACTGCACGATCAATTTTCCTGCGACTGCTCTGCTGATGCTCGCAGTACTGAACGTGCCTGCATACCTGCATCAGGAAGACACCGTTACACTTACAAGACCTGTCTCTTCTTCTTTTGTGCTTTCGCATTCTCTTAGTGCCGCGCGTCCGGTTTCCTATGTGTCCAGAACGCAGATGAGCTCGTCATCGCCCCTTGGCATGCGCAGTTCGATTTCGTATTCATCGCTTCCGGACGCCTCTCATTCGAGTCTGTCCGCACATTCGCAGCGATAAAAGATACGCATTTATATTAAAAATTTACAGCCTCGATCCGTTCATGATCGAGGCTGTTTTATATGCGGCTGAAAACACAGAGCGAAACAAAGTCATACAGTACAAGGATCAAGAGAGAAGATCACGATCCGGTTTGATACATATGAAAAAGGCACACGAGCAGATTGCCGATGCGCCTTGATTTGCAGAGTTTGTGCGTTTGAGAATAAAACGTCATGCCCGAAGATGGGCACATGCCAGGTATGAAAAGCACCATTTCTGGTTGTTTTCAAAGTAACAGAATATTCAAGGATGAAGAAGAGAGCTCCTAAAGTGGAAACGGCACTCTTCGAAAAGATTATTCTGTTTCATCGCTTTCTGAAAAGCGCAGTGCCAGCTGCTTGCGAAGATTCTGATTGTACAGTTCTACAGTGGCAAGCATATGCGCGAAATCGTCAGGTGCGATTGATGACAGAGTGGCCTCTTCGGCTTCTCTGATCTTTTTTAGCATCGGAAGACATTCCTGCTCTCCTTTTTCGGTGAAGGCGAGACCTTTTGTTTTTCGATTTCCTGGAATAGGAACAAGTTTGATCCAGCCGCGTTTGACCATCTTCATGCAGGCGGAGTTGATGGTCTGCACAGGAATGCGCAGAACACGGGACAATGTTGCCTGACTGAGAGGCTCATCAGAAGATTGTTCCATCGCAAGAAGAATCCACAATTCGTTTTCAGTGATGTTCTTGTCTCTGACGCAGACAAGGTACAGGTCCCAGGTGTCGAATTCAAGCTGCTTGAAGTGAAGAAGCTTATTGTCAATGATGGCTGGGTGGGGTGTGAATGGTTCAAAGGGATGACGCATGATGATTCTCCTAAAATGCGAATTGCGGGCCGTATGCCTGGCAAGATCTGGCGTACATCCATTCGGAAATGAATGGACATGTCGATATTGATTGATTTTTAATATATATATCTATTTAAACACAGAAAAAGCAAACACCCGAACGAGATACAGAAAGAATACCGATGTCTGCAGACGGGTCGTGAATTTGGACATACTCAAGAAGCAGAATATGGAATAAAAGACGAGAAAGGATTGATGAAGAAACTCTGAAAAATTATTAAGAAAAAAAATATAGTTTTTGTTGACAGCGCATTAAGAGC
>CAOKFJ010000123.1 GCA_948467695.1 uncultured Allobaculum sp.
TCTTTCAGCACTCAATACATCGCTGACCGAAACCGCAAACGATGTCGACTCCGCTATTCAGGATGTAAACATGCTTCCGGATTCGCTTGAGACAATTGATACAACACTTACACCGCTTGCGACAGGCGATATTGAAAACCTCTCCAAAGACGCCGCAACGCTTGGCGCGCTTGGCACTTCGCTGACAAACGCGACGGGAACACTCTCTACACTGTCGAGTCATCTCGATACCGCGATCGCGACACTGAACCAGATTTCCCAGAGCCTGAGCACAACCGGCTCTTCGGCAGATTTCTCCAAACTGACCGCTTCTCTGAAAGAACTGCAGGATGCCGCAGCACAGCTGGACGGCGCAGGAAGCAAACTGTCCGATGGCATGAGCGCTCTGCAGACCGGCCTGGAAAATCTCGTCACCCAGACTTCGGGCGGCATTGAAGAAATCGCCAAACAGTCCCAGAGTCTGAGCGATGGTCTCTCGCAGAAAACCGATGCGCTTAAAGCCGGCGCAGCCCAACTTAGCGAAGGCACACAGAAACTTGCCGACAGCCGCGACACCCTGATCGCCGCCTCCAAACAGCTCAGCGATGCCGCAAGTCAGCTTGATGCCGGTGCCGAAAAACTCTCTGCCGGCGCGCAGGCCGCAAATGCCGGCGCAGCCGCGCTCAAAAACGGAAGCCTGGAACTCGTCAATGGTGTAACCACGCTGAGCAAAGGCGCAACGGATGTGAACAATGGCATGAGCTCTCTGCATGATGGCATTGTCAAAGCTGATGATGGCGCAAATCAGGTGTACGCCGGAGCATCCGCTCTGCATGCCGGATCCGCCAAGCTTTCCAATGGCGCAGCCGCTTTGCATGAGGGTGCAAGCCAGCTCAACGCCGGACTTGCGGATGCAAGCGATGGATCTTCCAAACTTGTAAATGGCGCCGATGAGCTCAACAGCGGAGCAGCGCAGCTGCGCGACGGTATTCGAAAACTCGATGAATCCGGCATCCAGCAGCTGAAAGCCGCTTTGAACTGGGGCGAAGATGAAGTCCGCCTGTTCAGAAAACTGTGCAATGAAACCATCGACTTCAATAAAGAAAACTCCAACTTTGCCGGCGCGCCCAAAGACGCGCAGACAAAAGTCCGCTATATCTTCAAAACCGACTACTAAGACTAATGCGAAAAGATGCTCTCCAGCAAAACGGTATCTGATCCATTCGTAAAACGCGATTGAAAAGGCGAAAGACGCATAGCGTATGAGAAATGCGCAGTGTCTTTCGCCTTTTTTTGCGTGAGCACAAGCGCTCATCTTTCTGCCTTCGTTTGTTTGTGCCGGAAATCGATATTCCGCTGCTAACCGAAAAGCAGTCCTGATAAGATTGCGCAATGGTTAAAACGGGCATAGATAAAGAATAAATAATGATTATCGGATATCATCAATGTACTGATATAAAGAAAAAATAAAGATGCGGATGCGTGGAAATGCACTGTACTCGCATAGCGGTTCAGACAAACAGACACAGGATCTCCGGGACAATGCAGCGGGATCCGGAAAGGAACGACGACGATGACTCGAGATTTCAAGACATTCTTTACAAGCAAGCGGATTGCCGCCATTCTTGCCTGCAGCACCATGGCGATAGCAGGCAGCGGGCCGATTCTGGTTTTTGCCAGTGATTCAAATCATGATTCAGCTTTTACTGAGGATTCCATGGATGATTTCAGCGAAGGAAACGCTGCAAACGATACAGCGCAGAACATGGATATTGACGATCTGCCGTCTTCGCCCAATGGCACCGTCGTGCGCGATGGCGATGCGGTGCGTTATACCTTTAACGACAAGCTTCCTGAACAGGATCTGTACACGCCCACGGAGGTAAAACCGATGGATCCGGTTGTGATCGGGGCGCCGGACAACGAGCTCGAATCCGCGCTGCTCGAATACAATGCGCAGAAAGATCCCCGTCTGGAAGTGGTAAGCACCACGAAACTGCCGTACAGCGCCATCTGCAAACTGCACATGACCTTCATCAACGAGAATGATGTTCAGGAATTCTATGTCGGAAGCGGCTATGTGATCGGAAAAAATACAATCATGACCTGCGGTCACTGCATTTACGATACAGAACATGATCTTGGCTGGATTCAGCACATCACCATTGAACCTGGCAGAACGGATGCCACTTTCCCCTATGGAACACTGACCAGCGAAGATGTCGATTATTTTGAAGTCGATGAAAACTGGCTGAAGAATGCGGATGAGGCTAATGACAATGCATTGATCGTTCTCAAAGAAAACATCGCGGACAAAACAGGGTATCTGCGTCTGTCTACAAATGCGCACGAAGTCGACTCGGTTCATCTGAGCGGTTATCCGGCTGACTATGAAGGCACTCACGATGAAGGCACGCAGGTCGAGAGCTGGGGCGGCAATATCTCGATGTATGACCGCCTGATTGAATCCGATGTATATGGAAGCGGCGGACAGAGCGGCTCGCCTTTGCTTGATGAGCGCGGACGCGTGATCGGCACTTTTGCGTATGTATATGCATTTCAGAATCGTTCCGGCGGTCCGCTTATGGATAAAGAGCGCGTATCCTGGATTACGGAACATTCCAATGTCAGCGATCCTGTCTACCGCTTGTACAATCACTATACCGGTGAACATTTCTATACGCCTGATCGCAAAGAAGCGGACTACCTGATTGCTCATGGCTGGGATGATGAAGGTCTGGCATGGCATTCGAGCGAAGAACCTGATGCCGTTCCGGTCTATCGCCTCTACAATCCCAACAGCGGCGATCATCACTACACGACAAGTTCGCGCGAATACACATACCTTGGCACCAAAGGCTGGAAGAAAGAAGGCGAAGCATGGAAAGCCGCGCCGGAAAGCTACTTCCGTCCTGTCTTCCGTGTATACAATCCCAACGCGACAACCGGCCAGCATCATTTCACCGAAGATGAAATTGAACGCGACGAACTTGTGCGCCGCGGCTGGAAAGGCGAAGGCATTGCGTTCTACGCTGAATAAAAAGGATACAAACGGAATGGCAGTACGCAGACGCGAAGAACCTCTTGCGGCTCAAGCCCGGATATGTAGTGTCGAAAAATACTCTGCTTTTCGACAGATTGCTTGAAAAGCATCCGAGTTTTCACAGATGCCAATTCTCTTCCTTTCAAAACTTGTATAGTAAAAATACATTAAAGCCCGGATGAACTTTGTCCGGGCTCTTTTTCACCCAGTGGGTAGTAAATAATTACTATCTTCATGCGTGAAAAAACGAAGAAAGGAAAGGGAAGTTTATATGAGAAATAAACATCCAAAAGCATTTCAGTTTCTGCTGAGCGCTGCTCTTGCGATCGGCACAATCACAGGTGCCGCTCCAATCATGGCGCAGGAAGACACACCGTTTGACGATACGGTGTCCGCTGAAGAATTCGCAGAGGCATACAGCGAAGAAACAGTGGAAGACGATATCGCTCTGGAAAGCGGCGAAGTCGATGAAATCGTCATGGACGAGCAGACCATTGGCGCAGATGACACGTTTGCCGAGTCGGCGAAAGTGGAAAGCGCAGACGAGATCATCAAAAAAGCCCGACGCGAGGAAGATATGCGTGCGCGTATGCTTACAGATGAAGGAACAGCCGGCATCACCAACCAAAAAGTGCCTTCCGGCACGCCGCTCTGGAAAGACGATCGTGTACGCGTCAGCAACACCCGTCAGTTCCCCAACTACGCGATCTGCCAGATTTATGCTGTCTATCAGACAAATACCGGTGAAGAGCGAGTATATGCCAATACGGGCTTCTTCATTTCTCCCACGGAAATTCTGACAGATGCAGCCAACATCTATCAGCATGATAAAGGCATGGGCTATGCAACCCGCCTTGTAATTGACCGCGGAAGCGATGCAAACGGCATTTACTTCGAACGAATTGACAGCGATACGTCTACCATCAGCAGCAATGTTCCCTATGCGTTTATCAATGAAAGCAATGAGCAGAAGCGCATGGAAATGGACTACGCGATTCTGAAGGTTTCCAAACCCGTTCTGCAGAATGGCTATATCCGTCTGTCGAGCGCGGCGGGAAGAGATGCGAGAGTTCGCATGATCGGCTACCCGGATCATGCGCGTGGGGACTACAGCGGCGAAAACCAGTACGAAGACTGGAGTACAAAAACCAAAGCAGAAGGACGCCTTCTGGAATCGGACGTTACCGGTTCCTTTGGACAGTATGGCGCTCCAGTACTGACGGCAGACAATCAGGCGGTTGCTCTGTACAGCTATGACTATATCAACGGATTTAACAATCAGGTTCAGTGGAGCGGCGGAATCCGTTTCACACTCGATATCCTCAATGCGATCGACAGTTCCTTCTCCGGAAAAAATACAGTGGAATCTCCGGTTTACCGCTGCTACAACCCGAACTCCGGTGAACATGTGTACACCATGAACTATAAAGAGGTAAAGAACCTGGTTCGTGTCGGCTGGGCATATGAAGGTCTGTCCTGGAGAAATGAAGACCAGGCTGGCCGCACGCCTGTTTATCGTCTCTACAACCCCAATGCCGGCGATCACCATTACACAACGAATGTGAATGAATACAACGGCCTGCGCAAACTCGGCTGGAGAGGCGAGGGTGTAATGTGGTATGCGCCTAAAGATACCCGCAACTACAACACGGTTTATCGTCTCTACAATCCGAATGCCAAAAAAGCAGGCGCGCATCATTTCACAACAAGTCTTGGCGAGTACAACGCTCTGGTACGTGCCGGCTGGAAGGGCGAAGGAAAAGCGTTCAACGCGCGCTAAACAGCAGAACATCAATCTGATTGGATAGATCCAGTCAGAGAGCTTTGTATACAGCTCAATGTTGAAGATTCACTCGATCCGCATGGTCTGTTTTCACAGATTGTGCGGATTTTCTTATGATTCGTTCATGACCGGGCAAAGAAAACATGGCAGGAATACAATCGCAAAAATAGATTGGTATAGTGAAATCAAACCACAATAATGAATAACCTGCGAAACAGAAAGAATAGGCGCTCTCAGATCAAAGAGCAAACCGTCATGCGCAGGGTAAAGGGAGGAATCCCAGGATGAGATCCCCAAAATCAGCCGCATTTAAATACCTGCTCAGTGTTTTTATGGTTCTGGGCACTGCATCAAGTCCTCTGCCTGTGATGGCACAGGAAGATCTGTCGTTTGAAGAAGACGCAAATACAAAACACGCAGAAAACGAAGACGTTGGCGCATATGACGTCAGCGAACCGCTTTTCGAAACGCCGATGGATGAAGGCGAAGAGTCGAGTGCGGCACTGAGTATAGATGAAGAGACGTCCATGCTTGGCGGAGAACTTTCTATGGCGCAAATCGAAGAGGAAAGCGAACAGACAGAGTCTGTGATCGAGCGCGCATGGAAGACATTCGATGGCAGAACGCATCTTCTGCGCGATGAAGGAACAGCAGGCATTGCGCATGAATCCGTTCCTGCGGGAACGCCGTACTGGAGAGATGATCGCCGCAAAGTCGCCAATACGAAAAAATTTCCCAACTATGCTATATGCAAGCTGTATCTCGTTTTCGAAAATGCGTATGGCGATGAAGAAGAGTACATTGGCAGCGGATTTTTCATTTCGCCCGCTGAAATTCTGACCTGCGCGCACTGCATTTACAATCATGAAGACAGTCTTGGTCTGCTCAAGCGCGTCATCATCGAGCCGGGAAGCGATGCGAATGGCAAACACTTCGGCACAATCGATTCGAGGACATCGAGAGTCAGATTCCAGATACCGAAAGCGTTTGTGAATGCGACAGAACCTGCCACGCAGAACGATTATGACTATGCGATTCTGAAAATCGATCAGCCGGTGAAAAACCGCGGGTTTATCCGTCTGTCGAGTACCGCCGGGCGCGAGGCGAATGTGCATCTGATCGGCTATCCCGGACTGGCCAGGGGAGATGACTCGAAACAGTTAGGTGTTAGTGTTATTTCTTGTTATCCATCGCTATAAATTGTATTATTACCGTATGAATCGAAATATTCCTAAATATCTTAAAACAGCCGATTATGCAAAAATGATCGGCTGCACACAGCGCACTGTGCATCGTAATTTTC
>CAOKFJ010000124.1 GCA_948467695.1 uncultured Allobaculum sp.
TCAATGAGAACTCCTTTGGATATTTGGAGTGTCTACTAAAAGGGAACTTATCAGTATCCTGCGTGCCCTTCGATTTCGATGTAATTCCATTCGTTTGTGGTGACTGTGATCATTTGTCTCCCTCCAAATAAAAGCCGACAGCTGTCGACTATGCGAGTGCAGTAAAGAGTCTTAGTCAAATTCCATAAATGAAGGGGTGTTTTGATCATATGGATCTTCCCCACGCTCCTCATACATTAAAACTACACTTTTCATAGCAATGTCTGCGGTTGAAGGGGCGTCAGTGCTTTTAATATAGTCAATCAATCCCTCAGCTACATAATCAGAACTAGCATTCACACAAACACAAAAAACAAATTCATCTTGATTTTCCCATTTATCAAACGCTGTCTTTGTGTAAAGGAGCTTAACAAGTTCTTCACCTTTTTTTGTTAAATCAAAAGGCAGCTCGACCATAACAAATCACTTCTTTCTTTTGCGACCGGCAGACGGAATTTTTCTTCTTGAGAGCACTCCATAATCATCAAATCCAAAGACTTCAATTACATACACATAATCACCAATGTATTTGGTAATAATTCTCTTTTCGGCCCAAGCTTCATCATAATAAGTATTCAATTTGCTTTTCATTATAGCGTATTCTTGCTTGTTTCTGATGTAGACATATTTCGTTGTATAGCGAAGTGCGCCTCCAGGCGGACTAGATTTATTCCCTTTCTTAGATGCCACCTTTGAATCGATTAGTTCCGATTTTTTCATAGGGGTCGGATTGTGCTTTGATGCTTTTGAGTTTCGGCACAATTCACTGTACTTCTTATCTACGCTAGCGAAGATTTCTTTTGAAAAAGCGTTTGCTCGTTTTCCATTAACAACAGCGTCACAAAATGCCTCTGCGAAAGCTTCGTGATCACCGCCGTTTGTAGCATATAGGGAAATTCCTCGTAAAAGTTCTTGAGCGGTTTTATTTCGCCCGTTGGTTTTCCCGTCGTTGGTTTTCCTAATCGCTTTAGCCGCGTCCATGATGAGCTTATGCACATCTTTGCCGCGTGCGTGCTCATGCTTCGCTTCCCACGCCTCAGGATATTTCTTTTTATCAAGAAGCCACTCCATGGCATGACCGCATTCATGAATCGCTGTTTCTTTTACATTCTTCGGTACACCTAAACCGCCTTTTGACTCATGCGCGTTATAGCCTTTAATCATCAAATCATCAGAGAAGATAGCAGGATTCAATCCATGCTTTTCTGTACGATAGTCAAATTCCGCCGCTCCATGCACCTGAATCAGCTGCGGGTTAAAAGCAATTCGATTAATCACGTTCTTGATTTCGGGGAATCGCTGAATTGCGGTTTCTATTCCATCGCAAAATTGCTTCACTCCATCAAAAGAACCCTTTTCAATCACTTCCGGATCAATTTCGATCCTGTACAGATCACTCATTTTTTGAGCAAGCTCGCCGAATGATTTCACTTCTATTTGATCGTCCGCTTTTATCGGTTCAATAGTCGGTTCGGTCTCGACCGGCTTCTGATCTTTGGCTTTCCATTCCTCGAATGTCATGCCGTGATCCTTGTAGCTGTCGAGCCACTGGTCATACTCCTTACGGTCTAAGTAGGGAGCGATGGCGCATCTGCAATGCGGATGCATCGGCGGAAGATTCCCGCCTGTCTCGCCTTTTTTCAGTTTGAAGATCTTGCCATCATTCGCCTGACAGTCATCACAGCATCCTGCTGCAGTCACAAACTGAAATTCTTCGATGCCGATCTCTTCGAAAGCCGCCGCCTGAGCCTGTGTCTGAACTCTTGCGAATTCAGTCCTCAGCAGTCTCTTGGCGGCTTTTTTGGCTTTCGCCCCCTCGATCTGTAGATCCTTTTCAATCTGTTTTCTGAAGCGCTCAGGGCTTTCTCCCATGATTAGCCCTCTAGCCAGTATCTTCTGCAGATCCTTCTTCATCGTGTCCTGATGGCTTCCCCATAGGCGTTTAGAGAATGTCGCGCCATGGAAAGACGCGCGCACGATGGTCGGAATGCGGTCGATTGCTCCCAGCACTGTCGGGCCTAGGATCTTCGCCTCTTTGCGAAGTTTGTCCTCGGCTTCCTTGATGAGGATGTCGTGCATCTTTTGGTCGATCTGTCCGGTCGCTCTCATGGTCTCAAGGTTGAGCATGCTCTTGAGAGCTTTCATGCGAGAGATCTTCATCTTGGCGTTGTAGATCCGCATTTCATCATTGGCCAAATCGCTGAAATAGACATCTGCATGGTCACGGTTGTTGGCTTTCATGTCGATCTCAGCCAGCTCGCACATTTCCCTTGCACGCCTTGCATAGTAGTCCTGATCAGCTTTGGAGAGCTTGATCTGAGCGTCTGCCATGGAGAGCCCTTCCTGCTTGGCGAATTTCGCATACCAGCCATCGATCTCTGCCTGCATGTCGTCCATCAGGTCTTTATAGATCTGATGGATCTCACGCTCGTATTTGGCCATGTCGCGCTGATATTCGCGCTCCCATTCAGCTTCACGTTTGCGCCAGTATTCGAGATTCTTATTCTCTTTGTCCTTCTTACTCATTCATCTTGTCCTCGTCTTTGTGACTGTCGAATGCGGGAGAAGTGCCGGCAAAGGATTCGCTGTCTTCGTTATCAATGCGCTCAAGCTCCTGATCGACATTGTTGACCATGGACAGCATTTCCAACTGAGTGCGGTGCGAAACAAGGCCGGTCAACTGTGCGGCTGTCTGCGCTTCTTCCAGCGCGTTGGCGGGCACGTTGGGAGTGAAGCGGTAGCGGAGTTTGGCCCAGTCATCCGGTGCGACTTTCGAATGAATCAGCACGTTGGAGAAAATGATTTTCCATCTGCGATTCATGCCGGATTCAAATTTGCGCTGCTTGGCTTTGAAGAGGTTTGTGGTGTTCAGAAGCTTGTACTGCATGGCGATGCCGGAAGCTGTTCCGAAAGCCTCATCGTTGAGATTTGGCACCATGGAGATCTGGTAAATAAGGCGCTCAAGTTTGTTGAGAAGATTCTCCTGCGTGCCGTCAGCGCTTGGTTTCTCCATGAACTCGACTGTCATATTGCCGTCAAGCTGTCCCTCCAGGTTGATGATGCGCTGATTGCGGAGTTCCTTAAGGTCTTCGCTTTCGAGCTTCGCACCAAGGATTTTCATGTAGGAATCAGCGAAGTAATCGACATCATTGGCTTTCTCTGACAGTGCTTTGTTGTATTCGTTGATCAGCGTGAGACATGGCTCAAAGATGCCGATGCGCTCGTCATTCTCAACGAATTCGGCAGCCGGTACGCCAGCGAAGCCATGAATGACCGGCTTGTCCTGCCAAATATATTTGCCATCAGGCGATGCAAAGTAATAAACGTTCTGCGCATCCGATACAGATCCGCGCTCAACGTCATCAGATCCGACATACCAGTGCACGAAATAGAGCGGTTTCTCAAGGATTCCATCGTCATAGATCATGAAGGACTGCGTTGGATCGAGGTAGGTAATGCCAAGATTGCCGTCATCGTCAACGAAGTACATTTCATAAGCTCGGCCGTAAATGCTTGTGAGTTTGGCCAGCTCGGCGTTGTTGTCGTCCTGGTTGTTGTAGCTTTCTACAAACTCAACGAACTCGACGATTATCTGCTCATCGTTCCTTGTTCTATCTTCGAGAGGATTTGCGCCTATATCCATATATATTGTCAGCTCGGATTTGTGTATTGTTTGGGAGTGCGGCTGCAATGCTTATACCTGTACAGAGGGAGTTTTCGTTCAAATTCGTGAAAGCCTTTGCATCACAGCTGCGTATTCATGCGCAATTCCCGTACGATTTCAATGCGTTTAGCGCTATGTGCTTTATCTTTCATTCTTTTTTAAGGTTGTTTTACGCATACTCATTGCGGTCAAAACGATTGCGCAGACCATAGGCCAAAAGGGGCGCTCATTGCAATTTGAGAACGCCTTTCGTATAATTTTGACTGATTCTCTTGAAAGTCCAGGCAGGTACTGCCTGCCTTTTCATTCCTCTTCCGGATTTCAGGTAATAGAAAGGATGTGCTGCAGCCGGAAGAGACGAGCAGCTCACAACAATGTCAGAATTTCTCAGAAAATACTGGTTTGTCACTCTGATTGGTATTCTGTTTATCGGCGTTCTGGTTTTCTTTGTGATGGATCTGAATAAAGACAATGTAAGTTCCCGCAAAGTTGACGGTCAGGACGTTGTAGCTTCCACCACTCTGGGCGACATCACCAGCGGCGATCTTTACGATCAGCTCGAAGGATCCGCTTCGTCGGTTGTATACAACCTGTACAGAAACCAGGTTGTCGACCAGGCTGTTGAAGCCGATGCGGATATGAAAAAAGAAGCCAAGCAGATGGCCCGCAACATTGAAAACAACATGAAGTCCGATCCCTCCGGAAAAACAAAAGAAGGAATCATCCAGCAGCTTGCTTCCTTCGGATTTACCGGCGAGGACGCTCCGTATAATTACGCAATGACTTCCTGCAAAATCCGCAAACTCGATTCCGACTACGTCAAAGAACACTTTGAAGATCTGAAAATGTTTGCTCCTGAAGGTGCGCGCACCATCTCCGTGATCACCATGCAGGTAGCCAACGACCAGATTCTCACCGAAAAAGCCCAGGCAAAACAGGATGCCATCCAGAAAGCCATTGACGAGGGCAAAGATTTCTCCGAGATCGCCAAAGAATTCTCTGAAGACAAAACAGCCGAAGACGGCGGCTGGTTCGGCTACATCGATGCCAACACAACCGATCTTGATGAAAACGTCAAGAGCGTGGCTCTTACACTTGAACCCGGTCAGATGAGCGACTGGATTTCTGTTCAGCCCGACGGCATGCAGATGTTCACTCTCTACAAGGTTTGCGTAAACGAAACCGATCCTGCAAAAATCCTCAGCGGCGATAGAGCCGAGGATGCAGAAAACCTCGTCATCTCCATGACTTCCAACGTAAACGGTCTTGAAGCCATGGCTGTTGATCAGGCAGCAAAAACACTCACCATCACCTTCGACAGCGAAGATGTGAAGAAAATGATCGAAGACACAATCAAATCCCAGACTGAAGCCTTCGACAAAGCCAAAGCTGAAAAAGAAGAAGAACTGAAAGCGGCTGAAGAAGAAGCGAAGAAAGCTGAAGAAGAAGCAAAAGCCAACGCCAGCGAAGCTGACAGCACAGCTTCCTCTGAAGCTGCAGAAGAGGAGGGCAAATAAACATGAACTTCAAGAAACCTCTTCTGCTCTGCTCCTGCGCACTCCTGCTTGCCGGATGCCAGGCAGACACAACCATCTCCGGATCCAATGAAAAACTCATGACCATCGGCAATGTCTCGATTACCAAGGGCGATGAGTACAATGTATTCAAAGAAGTATCCGGAACAAACGCTACTCTTTCTCTCGCCAACAAGATGATTGCGGAAAAAGAAATCGAAGTCACCGAAGATATGAAAAAAGAAGCCAAGGAAAACCTTGACTCCTACATGGAAATCGAAGGCTACGAAGATCAGCTTAAAGAAGCCGGCTTCGAAAACGGCGAAGCCTACATGAATGAAGTGCTGATCCCCAACCTTCAGTCCAAGAAACTCGTTGAAAAATACTTCACTGATGCCAAAGAAGACATCATCCGCGAATACGATCCCGTGCTCGCTGTTGTCATTGAAATTTCTTCCGAAGACAACGCAAACAAAGCGCTCGAGGCTCTGAAAAAGGGCGAAGACGCTGGTAAAGTTGCCGGCCAGTACGCTGCTGAAGAAGCGCAGTACACCGGAACTGAACAGGTAATCACCACACAGGATACCTCTCTTCCCGAATCTCTGCGCAATGCGATTCTCGATGCCGGAAAAGACGGTGTTCTTGATCAGGTATTCACCAACGACACCTCGACCGATGACAAAATCTACTATGTCGCTTCTGTCATCTCGACTGACTACGACAAGAACCTCGACAAAATCGTCTCGGCTCTTTCGTCCAACCAGACACTTTCCAAAGACTGCCAGATCTACTACCTCAAGAAATACGAATTCGAAGTACATGATCAGGACATCTTTGATGCCTTCAAAGCCAACAATCCCGAGTTCCTTGTAACCCGTCCGGATCTGGTT
>CAOKFJ010000125.1 GCA_948467695.1 uncultured Allobaculum sp.
ATTGCTCTTTAATGGAAAGCTCGGACAGTTGCGCATTTGACTGAATTCGCTCCTGCGCTTCCTGCAGTTCAGAAAGTTCAAGCAGATTCACCGCCACACAATAAAACGTCTTTCTGCGTCCATCGTTATACTTCGCCATAAGCCATGAGAGAATCTGCATCTTCTCTTTCTGCTCCTGATTGTATTGCTCGATTCCTGAACATCTCGCTTTCTCTAAATCTGCTCTCCGCCTTTGATGAGTAATAAAAGAATCAAAGTCATCGAGGTGCTCATACCTGCCGCAAGGGTACTGATCGCATTGATAACAGTATTGAACTTTATTCTGTTCGAGACTGCATCTCGCAATTGCGCAAGACTGATTTCCGTTTCCGCAGCCACCGCAGTATCCTCCCAGAAACATAGGACAAAGTCCGCAGTTCAATCCGCAAAGTGAAAGCAGCTGATTTTCCCTCTTAAAACCTTTCATGTTGTTCCCCCTCTGCTTAGTGTCTGCAGCGCAAACTTTCTGTCCGCACTTTCTTTGCACCAAAATCAAAGCTCATCTCAAGAAGATTCTCCATTCTATAGCGGTTAAGCAAACCGTCCATATCGGTTACTGCAGGCATATAATTCATCGATCTATCCCAAACCATCTCAGAGAGATGGTTTGAAATCTCTTTCACACAATTTTCTGCTATTTCTTGTCTGCTATCAAGGTTGTAAATAATATCTGTTATTTTTTATAGTCTTGCTGCAGCTTTTGCTTCTCAAACAAAAAAGAGCTCATTTTCGCAATGACCAGACTGCGGAAAATGAACTCCTTTAACATGTGATTTCGAATTAACGTGCGGAAATATCGTGCTCATCGATCCAGCTTTGCAACATATCGTCATCGGCTGATGCTTCAAAGCGAGTCGGATCGTCCCACTTTGCACTGCTGTCGACAAGATCGTGGAGCGCCTGATCACTGTCGCTCGCAGAAGATCCGCCGGATGTGCAGAACGGAATGATGCGCTTGCCGGAAAAATCGCCGCTTTCCATGAACGTGCTGATAATGCGCGGCGCTTTTCCATGCCATATCGGATAACCGACAAGAACGGTGTCGTAGTCATCAAGACTGGAAAGCGTCTGTGCGATCTCGGGACGTGCGGATGGATCTTCCTGTTCTCTGTCCGCTCTGCAGTCGTTGTAGTAGTCCAGGTCTTCTTCGGTATAGGGCTCGGCTGGTACGATTTCGAAGGTATCGCATCCGATCTGATCGGCAAGACGCTCGGCAATCTCTTTTGTCGTTCCGGTTGCCGAGAAATAAACGACAATCACATTTTCTTTCTCATGCTGATCATTCGAGGCATGTCCGTCTTCAACAGCCTGAGACAGTTCAGATACCTCTGTCTGGCTTTCTGTATCAGATATAAGAGTGGAAGATGCGTTTTGATCCATCGACGAAGACGCTTTGGATACATCCTCCCTGCCTGATTCGCCTGCGCATCCTGTCATAAGAACAAGTCCAAGCGCCAGACTCATTTTCGCCAGACGACTGGCGAATACACTGACGCGCGTCAGACGAGCTGTTTTCTCTGTTCGTTTCATATTCAAATACATCCTTTCGGTGATACGTATGAAAATCCATCTTTCACAAAGCAATTCCTTCAGCGTTGCTGATCCACACAGCGGCACTGCTCAATAGCGATCCGGCTGCGGCAGTTCTCTATACGCTGCAAGACCAGCCGCCTCTTCAAGCGGGTGGATGCGTTTGATCACGCGCGCCGGCACGCCGCCAACAACGGTATATGGTTCAACGTCGCTGGTAACAACCGCTCCTGCCGCAACAACCGCCCAGTCGCCGATGCTCACGCCCGCAAGTACCGTCGCGTTTGAACCAATCCATACATTGTTTCCAATATGAATGGGCGCGTAGTGATTTTTTCGGTTGTTTGCGGGATCAAGATCGTGATTGATTGTCGCCAGGACAACGTTATGACCGATCAGGGCGTGATCTCCGATGTAGATGCCTCCCTGATCCTGAAAATGGCAGCCCGAATTGAGAAACACATCGCATCCAAAGGTAATATTTTTGCCGAAATCCGCGTAAAACGGCGGAAACAGTCGGAAAGATTCATCTACCGGCTTGCCAGTCATTTCGCTCATCAATTCGCGCAGTTCTTCGGGAGTATGGTATTTCGAATTGATCTCCATACTGATGCGAATCGCGTCCTGCACCAGCTGCATCGCCATTTGCGATCTTTCCTCGCGTATTTCTTCAGGAATTTCTTTGCCTGTGTATCCGGCAATAACATCGTCAATCGTAACCATAAGCTGTCCTTTCGTATTCATGGATCGTGCATATCTACATGCATATACAGCCATCTCAAAATGCGCTATGCGATTTCGGGATGGCTTTGTTTATGTTGAATTGTTCTATTTCAGATTCGTCTTGAAGAAATCATCAAGTTTTTCAAATGGAATCTTGTCCATGTTGTCGTAGAGATCCACATGGTCGGCTTCGGGAATGATCAGCAGTTCTTTGGGTTCGGGCGCTGCTCTGTAGACATCTTCGCTGTAGTAGCGCGAGTGCGCGTTTTCACCCGCGACAAGCAGAAGCGGGCGTCCTTCAAGATCTGCAAGATTTGTCATCTGCGCGTATTCCCAGAAACTCCAGGGCATTGTCGCTGTCCAGGCGCTGACGAAGTTTACTGCGCGAGGATGACGGGCGCGTTTGACGTAATAGTTATAAAACGCTTTAAATGCGGGATCGGCGTCTTCACCAGGTTCGATCGAAGGATCGATGGGAGCGGTGAGAAGATTTCCTTCTTCATCAAAACCGATCTCATGGTTGCCCAGCGCGAACGTTCCGCTTTCAGCATCTTTCCATCGCTGCGCCGCGAGATAGTCGCGAATCTCTCGTCTCTGCTCCTTTGTGTAGTAGTCCAGATGACCTTTGCTCATGTCGCGGCTCATGTCGTACATCGAGCAGGTCGCTACGGCTTTGATGCGCGGATCCATTGCTGCTGCCGTAATCGCCATGCCGGACAGTCCGCAGATGCCGATAGCGCCGATGCGGTTTCGATCCACAATATCAAGCAGACCGATGAAGTCGACTGCCGCGCTGAAGTCTTCGGTAAAGATATCGGGAGAAGCCGTATTGCGCACTTTTCCGTCGCTCTCGCCGCAGAAAGAGGGATCGAAAGCCAGCGTTACAAAACCAAGCGATGCCATTTTCTGCGCGTACAGACCGGCAGCCTGCTCTTTTACCGCGCCGAAGGGACCGGCAATGACAAGCGCAGGATATTTCCTGTTGTTTGATTCGCTGTCTGCGCCTTCTGGCACATACAGATGTCCGGCTAGTTCAATTCCATAGCGATTGGAAAAGCGGACCGGGTACATATGTACAGCAGGATTGATTTCGAAAGTTCGTGTGTCCTGCTCTGGTGTAACGAGTTTGAATTCCTGAATCTTCATGATCAGTTCTCCTTTTGATTCATGTACGACTTGAGGGAATACAGAAGATAGTCGAGCGTATCTACACGCCGCTGCGCCTGATGAAGATTGACAACAAGCGTTTTGCGATGTGCTCGCAGCGCTTTTATCATTGCGCCATACTGTTCTTTTTCCACCATAGCCATGAAGTTTGATGTCATTTCTTCATCAAAGGCGGCGTCCTGAAGAATGATCTCCAGCGACGATCTGGCTGTCTGTTCTAGTTTCATTGTCTTTCCCTTCGATTTCGTACATTTGTCGATTCATGTTGTATCTGTAGTATGAACCCATAGCCTTTCGATATAAAATACATATATTAAATGATATACGATACCTTTTAAGTATGGTTAATCAGATAGAATCCGCGGGTTTTGAAAACTCGAACGGATACACCCAGATGCAATACGGTATCGAGAGTCACAGGAGATGGATATGGACATTCGCACTCTTCACTATTTTCTGACTGTTGCGCGCGAGGAAAACATCACACGCGCTGCCGAGCAGCTTCACATGACACAGCCTCCGCTCTCCCGCGCCCTCAAGGATCTCGAAGAAGAAATCGGCAAGCCGCTGCTCATCCGCAGCGGAAGACGCATTGAACTGACGCAGGCGGGGATGCTGCTGCGCAAACGCGCCGAGGAAATCCTCGACCTGGTCGAAAAGACGCAGGAAGAACTGACCGGTACCGATGACAGGATCTCCGGCGATGTCAGACTTGGATGCGGCGAAACAGATGCCATGTCGTATCTGGCTTATATTGCCGGCATCATTCGCGAGACGCATCCACTCGTTCGGTTTCGACTGTACAGCGGCGATGCCGAACGCGTGCTTGAACGTCTCGACCGAGGACTGATTGACTTTGGTCTTCTGATCGGCGAAGTGGATACCGCCAAATATGAATACATCCGGATGCCGATGTTCGATACATGGGGCGTGCTCATGCGTGCAGATGCTCCGCTTGCTTCAAAACCATTCGTCACACCGGAAGATCTTGTCGATCAGCCGCTCATTCTTTCCCATCAGGTGGATCGAAACAGCGAAGTAGCCGGATGGTTTGCGCAGCAGCCTGAAAATGAGCAGATTGTGGCTATGTACGATCTGGTCTTCAATGCCTCGCTGTTTGTCAGACAGGGGCTTGGCTACGCGATCACACTCGACAAGCTGATCAACACTTCAGGAGAGAGCGAACTGTGTTTTCGTCCGCTTAATCCGCCTCTAAGGGCGCAGCTTCGTCTGGTCTGGAAGAAATACCAGATTTTCTCGCCGGCAGCGCGGCTGTTTCTGGATGTGCTCAAAGAAGAACTTTCAAAACTCATCAACTGGAGACCGTAAACAATCCATTTGTCTTGCGTTCTGGATTTCTGGTCAGGTGACGAAAAAGAAAACGCCATATGCGCCGCGATTTGATTCGCTTCGCATATGGCGTTTGTTCATGTATAGAGTGCAAGTCTGGAAATCTTCATCACGAATTCGATTTCCTCATGAAAGAGACTTCGTGTATGTTCGTCTATTTCACTTTGATGCCGTACCAGGCGATGCCTTCGTCCTTCCAGCCGTTCTTGACGAGATAGTCATGTTCGGTCTTGTTGGGCGTGTAGTTGTGCGAGCCTGCTTTTTTGGCATTGGGGTTGTACTGGCGGTATACCGGAACTCCTTTGTCGTCATCGGAGTACCAGCCGATGCCCTCATAAGTCCAGCCGAGTTTAACCAGACCGTCTTTTTCTCTGGCATCCATGGTGTAGTGATGATCGCCGGCGTTCTTGTTGTAGAGACGGTATACCGGAGTATTCGATTTTTCTGGAGCAGTCCAGCCTGTGCCTTCGTACTTCCAGCCGATCGAAACGAGGTAGTCTTTTTCCTTCACGTTCGAAGTGTAGAAATGCTCGCTCGAGTTGGGGTTGTACAGACGGTGCATGGTGACGGGTTTGACTTCATCTTCGTCTTTGACGATGTTGAAGTTCACTTTGCGCGCCTGACCGAAGTTGCCTTTTCCATTGATCATGATGGAAGCTGTGCCTTCATTGACGTTATTGGAATACACAAGCGCATAGTCTGTGCCTTCCACAAGGGTTCTTCCGTTCCATGTCACAACCGGTTTTGGTGTGATGGCTTTTCCGGTATACGCGTAGACTTTTTCAACACCGGAGATTTTCGCTTCATCCAGCGATCTGGGAGTGATCGTAAAGCGCACTTCTCTTGTGCCGGCAAAGTTCTGTCCGCCATTCAGTTTGAGCGTTGCGGTGCCCACATTGATGTTGTTGGAGAATTCCATACCGATTCCGGAATCCTGACCCATGAAGTACTCTACTCCATTGAATGCGAGAGTCGGTTTTGGCTCGATGGCTTTTCCGGTATAGGTGTACTCGCTCGAGAAACGCACGAGCTCGACATCGTTGAGATCCGCTTTTTCGATGGTGAAATGAGCGATTGCCTGCCCTTCGTAATTGCCTTTTCCGGTTACGATGATCGACGCTTCGCCGGCATTGCGAATGTCTTTGTACTCGATCGTGTAGTCAGAGAAGGAAGAGAGTTTTCTGCCGTTCAGCGTGATCTCGGCACTGGGCTTGATGTCTTTGCCCGTGAATACATAGCTGGATTC